>JAURNF010000032.1 GCA_030830285.1 Candidatus Kapaibacterium sp. | reverse complement strand
TGCGCAGATCTTCACAGTGCAAGGAAAGGCTCTCAACGCAGTTGCTAGCCGTAACGTGAAGGTTGTGATTGTTGGTAACCCAGCCAACACAAACGCACTGATCACGCAGATGAGCGCACCGGATCTTCCTGCTGCGAACATCACAGCACTGATGCGTCTCGATCACAACCGCGCCCTTGGTCAGATCGCCGACAAGACAGGCATCCACACATCGAAGCTCAACAAGATGATCGTATGGGGCAACCACTCTGTCACGCAGTATCCAGACATCTCATGTCTCGAAGCTGATGGCGCAAAGGTGTGGCCAACGATCAACGATCAAGCATGGCTTGCTGACAACTTCATCCCAACAGTTGCGAAGCGTGGTGCAGCAATCATCGAAGCACGTGGCTTCTCGTCAGCAGCTTCTGCCGCAAACGCAGCTATCGAGCACATGCGTGATTGGGCACTCGGTACACCTGCTGGTGACTGGACAACCATGGGTGTTCCGTCGGACGGATCGTACGGTATTCCAGAGGGCGTGGTTTATGGATTCCCTGTGACGTGCTCGAATGGCACATACAGCATCGTGCAAGGTCTGGAAGTTTCAGACTTCTCACGTGAGCGCATGACAGCTACCTACAACGAGCTCCTCGAAGAGCGCGACGGCGTTAAGCATCTCTGGTAATCCCACGCGGTTTGCTTCTCTAGCAAGTCTGCTTCGCTAGCACATTTCCATCTGAAGCCCTGACAACAATGTGAAGTACATCGTTGTTGGGGCTTCGTGTATGATGCAGCTCGCACCTAAGATTTATCTACCTAAGCTTGCGGCCTCGTATACGGCACGCACGCGTCCTGTACCCGACGCTATCTCATCCCACGTGGCTGCATGCTGCATGTCTACGATTACAACAGTGCTTGTAGACATTCCTGCGTACTCGCCCGATGTGAGGTAGTACACCAGATCACTGACACTCGGGTTGTGTCCGACGATAGCAACTGTCGATACGTTCTCCGGTAGTTCGGCGATGAGCGTCATCAACATGCGGAGCGGAGCGTCATATACACGTGGCTCGTGCACAATCGCTCCTTGGTCGATGTTCCATGCTGCAGCGAAGTGCACAGCAGTCTCTTCTGTGCGTTTGGCTGTGCTGACAAACATCATGTCGGGTGCAGGACAGTGAGCCGAAAGATGTGTCGCAACGCGTGCAGCTTCTTCATGACCCCGTGGCGCGAGCGCACGTTCGAAGTCAGTAGGCGCTGCATCGTGCGCGACTGCCTTTGCATGTCGGATTACGATCAGCGTCTTCATTGCGACCGCACAGTGAACAACAACACTATCGTGACCACTGCAGCACCAATAAACACAACAGGCTGTGCGATGTCTTCCCACAGTGTGGTTGGACGTGCAGGTACAACTCCATGCGTTGCCATGTGCTGACGTGTGTCGAGCAGAGCTACATCGGCACGAGCAACATATGCGCTGTCGAGAAGCCGAACCGTATACGTACGCGTACTTGCGCGATCAATCGCAGCAAGATCAACGACGACACTCCGGAGTACAGTATCCTGATGATGTGCATTTGCGTAGGAAGTTTGTACATCCCTGCACACAACTGTTACCTGTGCGAGAGATGACGAATCAACGATCTGCGATAAGCACTGACGCACTGCCGTAGGATCACGCAAACTCGTTGCAATCCAGGCTGCGTCGGGATGGTTGGTAACCGCGAACCGAACACTCGCATCACCAGCGCGAGCGCAGATACTATCACCAGCCTGCAGTAAGAGTCGCTCAACAACTCGCTGCGTTGGCTCAACGCTCTGCGCGCAGAGCATCGTTGCGCTACAACCATGCAGAATGACCGTGAGCAGACGTGCGTACATATTATCCTCGCGCTGCTACCTGTGTGCGGAGTGCTACCAAGCGTTCAATGAGCTTTGCATCATTCTCGTACAGACCAGGACGCACGCGGAGTGGACGGCGACGTCCCTTGATGTAGATACGGATCACTGCAAACACACCGCGCACGCGCATACGTCGATCACCACCCATTGCGATTCGTTCAATCTCGTGTACGCTAAATGTTCGCTCAAGAAACCTACTCACGTAGGTGATCCCATCGTCGCTGATGACGATCGAGCGCTTCGCTGCGGTGTTCACGACGACAGCTATGAGCGCTACAAGCACAAACGTGCCGAGAAGTGCAACGATCGGATCGGTAAGCACCACGTTCACCAAGCCCTGCTGCAGAGTGCTATTCCACAGCGCTTGTCCAACAACGTAGACGATGAGTGTTACAGCGTAGATGGCAATTGATTGCCAGTAGGCTTCGAGTCTGACGGTAAATCGTTCGGCGTTCATGGTTGCCCCCTCCATCCACTTACCTGCAAGATCAGTGCAGCTGCATCATGCGCAGCATTCGGCTTACCGAGTTGGAGCATCGCTGCAGCCATCGACGCACGCTTGTCGCTGTTATTCATCACATCAGTAATCGTCGAAAACAGCGATGTCCCAAGATCCGCGTCAGCGAGAACGATCGCTGCATTGTTGCGCTCACATACACGTGCATTATGCACCTGCTCGTTGGTAGATGCTGACGGCAATGGCACAAACACGGCTGGCTTCCCTACGATGCCGAGCTCGGCAATTGTTGTAGCACCGCTTCGTGATACAACAAGGTCGGCAGCAGCGTATGCCTGCCCCATATCCTCGACAAATGGCATAACGCGCACATTTGACGGGATCTCCGCCATCGGTGTGTAGCTCTTCCCCGTTTGCCACAGCAGCTGCCACGGTTGTTGTGCGATCATCGGAAGGTGTTGTTCAATGGCACGATTCATCGTCTGCGCGCCAAGACTTCCACCAAACACGAACACCGTTGGACGCTCTGGGTTGAGTCCGAGCGCAGTACGCGCCCCCTGAGCAGAATGACGTTGATCGATCTGAGCACGCACCGGGTTACCGAGCACGTGGAGCTTCGACCGAAGCTCAGCCGAATACTGCGCGACACTCTCGGAAAAGGCGACGACTACAGCCGTTGCGTTGGGAGCGAGACGTGCATTTGTTTTGCCAGGGTTGAGATTGCTCTCTAGAACGATCA
>JAURNF010000002.1 GCA_030830285.1 Candidatus Kapaibacterium sp. | reverse complement strand
GGACGATTCCGACGCCGACCAACCCAGAGCCCAAACTGTAGTCGCCAGCAACATAGACATCGTTGCCACGACGGTCGATGAGGATGCCGGCACCTGCGAACCCCGATCCTAGCGCATGATCGCCAGCTCGATAGGTATCATGTCCATCGAGGTCGATGATACACTGAACGTGTAATGAACTGCTTCGGTTCGAGCGCTGTGTTGAAAGGTTGTACACATCATTGCCGCCAACGTCAATGATGATCGCGTAGGAGCCAACATAGAGGTCATTGCCGGGTCCGCCAATGGCAATGCGGCCAATAGGGGAATCGAATGTTGCTGACTGCACAGAATCAACAAGAATGTCGCGCGTTAGGTCGCTCTGAAGTGTATACAGTAAGAGTTGCTGATACAGCGATAAGCCCGATCCGACGATATCCTGTGCGACATCGCTCGGTACACCGTCGTAAATCTCCCGAGCAACGCGTTGCTGAATGCGCTCAGCTTCAGCCATTTGCCAGAGCGTTGATGTTTCGTCCTCGCGACTCATACGCCAGAGCGAATCGAGTCGAGTCGCCTGAGGGTATCGCGTTCTGATGATCGATCGTGCCCGAGCCATATCATCACTTGCAGTGATGATCGCAGATACGTACCGAAGGAGAAGAATCGATGTGATGAAATTCACACGAGATGTTGGATCGCTTCCAAGCTTCTCCGTGACGTAGTCTACTTTAAGTGTGCTTGTGTAGTCAGCTGGAATGAACGAACCCAGACCAACATCAAGCAGCATTTGCTGGTATGTGCGATACATCGTTGCAGGATTCTGCTCCGCCAGGAGCATGCGTAGCTCGTCGAGACGGTCTACGGCATGCAAAGGATCGGTGAACAAGGAATCGTGGAACGGCGTCCGACGGCGATCGCGATCGAGAAGATCAGGGGGCATTCCCAGATCACTCGTGCGCATCCCAATCCGCTCTAGCGAGCTCTCGAGTTGACGCACCGCCGCATCTGGCATTGAACGCTGCGCCCAGACAGTTTGTGGGATGAAGACAACAAGTGAAATCAAGAAAAGATGTTGCACGGCGCGAGCGTTCATAGTGTGTTGCATTACTTCATCATCAACCGCAATTGCTCTGCAAGCGCGGGTGCTCTCGTTGCGAGAAGTTGTTCAATGGCACGAGCGTCATCACTGCGACCTGTGCGGATATAGCAGCGCGCACTCGCATAGAGTATCTCGTTGCTCTCGGGGAATCGTTTGCGCGCCTGCTCGATAAGTCCTGACGCTTGTTCACAACGTGTGGCATCGAAGTAGGTGTTCAGTCGAGACGCATGGAAGATGGCTGATGTATCACGCAATGCAAGAGCCTGTGCGTGGGCAGATAGTGCATCATCAAAGCGTCCCTCTCGACGGTAGACGATCGCGAGCGAGTTGTACGCATCTGGGGCAAGAAGAGAGCTCGAGAGGGCGCATCGGCGGAGTGCAACAGCAGCGTCCTCAAGAAAGCCTTGGTCTTCGTAGGCAAGTGCGAGATTGAAATACGCCTCTGGATATGTTGGTTGCAACCGAATGGCGTTTCGAAAATGCGTGATAGCAGAGTCGGCTCGCTTGGCTGACATCGACAGCAGTCCGTAGTTGTACCATCCCTGGGGATCGTTCGGACGACGACGAGTGAGTTGCTGAGCTATCGCACGTGCGCTATCGAGATTGCCCTGTTCGCTCACGATGGCTGTAACAGCAAGGTATGCTGGTGCGCTATCTGGTTGCAATTGAATGACGACATCAAATGCCTGACGTGCTGAGTCGAGTTTTCTCAGTGCGAGGAGTGACTCGCCGAGCTTCAACCAGGCCTGTGCGTTCGACGGTGATCGCTCGACAACGATTCGAAAGAGTTCGGCTGATTCCGAGAAACGACCCGTTGCGTGATAGCATCGGGCAAGCTGATCGGTGATGGAGGGAACATCAGGACGTTTGTACATGACGTCCTCAAGAGGGTCGATAGCCTCCTCGTACCGTCCGCTGCGGGCGAGCGCCATACCCAGTGCCCAAGATATCTGGACAGAGTCTGGAAAGCGCATTCTGGCCAACGTGAGCGTCGAAATAGCGGCAGGAGTGCGGTTGAGCGCGATTTCACATTCAGAAATCATGAGCCATGGCTGGATCCGGACAGAGTCAAGCGTGCGCAACCGCTGCAGTAATCCAAGTGCACGTTCGTACTTGCCGAGCCGCAACTGTGAAAGCGTTAGGATGTACAGTGTCGAGACATCATTCGGCGTCCGCTTTAGCGCAGTCGTGGCAAGTGACTCAACCTTACTCCAATTGCCAGATCGCGCTGCCTCCTCAATGTCGCGCTGCTCCTTCGGCTGCGCATGCAGGTGGGACCAACAGAGAATCACGGTTAGTACCGTTACAAACACACGTATCATTGACCAACCCTTGTGTAAATCCGATGCATATCGCTGTCGCACGGTGTTTCATGATGCAGTTTATAGACCGTATCTGAAGGTTCGGTGCACGATGACGGCCAGCGTAGTGTTTCATCACCAGTTCCTGGCCCAACATGCAGTTCGACTTCATCGATGATTCCTGCCTCCATGCATGCCGCTGTTACGGTTGGTCCCGCTTCAATCATGATGGATGTCATCCCACGTTGTGCGAGAAGATGCATCACGTCGTGAAGATCGAGGCTATTGGCAGCAACCTGCGCTGGCACCACCTGGCAGCCGTGCGCGCGGAGAACTTCGGCGTTGGGCGACGTGCTTGCCTCACGTGAGCAAAGGACATATGTCGGGATGCCCCTTGCAGAGTGCACGATCGCAGCGTTTGCAGAAAGCGTACAATTGGTATCGAGGATTGCGCGTGCAGGATTGCGTCCAGG
>JAURNF010000031.1 GCA_030830285.1 Candidatus Kapaibacterium sp. | reverse complement strand
TCGACGCCGTAGGCACCAATGTTTTGCATGGGCGCAGCACCAATCGTACCAGGGATGAGTGCCATGTTCTCGAAGCCGCCCCACCCTTGCTCAACGGTCCATGTCACGATATCGTGCCACACTTCACCAGCGCCGCACGTGATCAATACATCATCGCCGTCGTGCACCACCTCACGTCCGACGATGCGCATCACAATCACCATACCAGCCACGTCCTGCGTCAGCAGCACGTTGCTTCCCCCACCGAGGATTTTCCACGGCACATTATGCTCGCGCGCCCATGCGAGGGCCTCATTGAATTCCGTGCGAGACGTGACAACCACCACGTGCTGTGCACGCGCATGGATACCGAAGGTGGTGAATGATGCGAGGTCGACCGAATCAAGAAGTGTCATCTACGAAGAAGAACGCGGAACGTTGAACGTGAAGTAGGTGTCGAAACCACCGCAGTATAGGAACCAGATGCGATTCCAGCCACATCGAGTGCGTGTTGTGAGCTTTCACAGATTCCCGATCGCACAGTAACGCCGAGATGATCGACGAGGGCAATTGTTGCACCAATTGGTGCATGCATCACACGGATCATGTCTGACGCAGGATTCGGGAGTACTACGAGGGATTCGCTCGACGTCTCCCCTACCGACGACGCACGTGGCGTCCAACGGTATGTAAGACCCGAGGGCATCGCTTTCGATGTTGATAGAACAACCTGCGACGTCCCCGAGCGGTCGAATACGCGCTCCACATACCGGAGATCATCGTCGGTCTGCGATGTCAACACCAGATTGTCGAGCACATCACCACCACGTAGTCCGATCTGTGCAAACACAGGTGTCGCACCTGTGAGCCCCTCGGGGGCATCGTAGACCATTTCGATCACACCATCTTCGTAGATGTGCGCTTGAAATCGGAACCGACCGAGGTTCGCCATGCTGCCTTGAGAGTTGTCCCACTGACGTACCATCAGGTTCCGCCATTCGACAACGACGCGACGTTGTGGTGCATCGCCGATGAACGCTACTGCGACGCGCCATGGGTTAGGCGCATTGGTATCTGGGAGGAAATCATTGGCGAATGGCACCACGATGAAATCAGTGAGTGATGTCTCTGCTATCGGACGGTTGACCCAGCGCTGAAGCTTTGTACCATTAAACGAGCAAAACCCATTTTGATAGACCGTCATCCTGCTCAACACCCGATCCCCAATGCGCACAGGGAATGGCAATACCACCGTAGCAGGCTGTTGCGTTGTTACCGACTGATCGAATATGACTTGCGGATTTGGCATGTCGGCATAGCTCTGCTGTCGCACATCCATGGAATACGTGCGAGCAACGAGCGGCATGCGACGCGGTACGTTCACCACGAGACCAGCAACGGACGTGTATGATGGTGCAAGCCAAGAGCGTTCGGAGAACGGTGCAAACGTCGACGTATCGCCATCGATTTCGAGCGTGTAGAATAACTCGGATGGGAGATCCTCGACAATCGTAACGCCATCGACATCGCACGTTCCTTCTCGGATGATGTCCTGCGTCGTGCCACCCCGTATCGTCCATGGACGACCACCAGTGAGAACTGCCTGTGCTCCTACGACAGCCTCACGCAACCGTGCATAGCCGAAGGATACAACCGATGTTGTGAGTTTACGTTGTGTGCACTCGAATGATGCGATTACCGGAACACTGTCTGTTGGTGTAGGCGCAGCAGTCACAACGATTTCACGTGGTGTAAACCGTCCGTCCTTGATTGACGGGATGATGTGGTATGTGCCACGCCGAACTCGCATGAGGTAGGATCGCGTGTCTGAGGTGTCACCGTATGGAGCGGCGGGGATCGTTACATCGTACAGCGTCTCGCTAAGAGCATCGGAGTATATCGACAAGCTGAGTGACAGATCATCAGTGTTGCGAAGACGGATATCGAACTCGACCACATTGATGAGGTCCATGTTGTACGTCACAACACTATCTGCAACCATTACGGCATTACGTCTATTCGAACTGCCAACACTCGTTGCATACGGACCCTTGACAATGATCTCATACAGTCCAGTGCCAAGACCCGTAAACTGATATCGACCCTCAGCGTCAGTCGTCGTCATGGTCGGTCCATCTACCTCCGGCATCCCACGATAGATCGCAGTTGAAATTGGTGTGATCTGAAGCGCAAGGTTAGCCAGCGGCTGACGTGTATCTGCGTCACGCACAACACCGCTGATGCGATGGGTCCGTGGCAGCGGCATATTGCCAAGACACGACGCACGCTCAAGGAACGAGCGCACAATACGTCGATGTAACGGATGGAACTCGAGCGCCATCGAAGCTCCTCGATCGAGCAGCTGGTGACAGTACGACATAATGGTGCCGCGCGTTGGACGTACCTGATCGGACGTGACGCATGTGCCGGACTCTGACGTAATGCAACTATCGAGCGGCCCACCGGGCCAAAAGCAGCTCTGCGTGTGAATTGCCCCAGCGAGGTGTCCGATCTCGTGCGTGAGCATGCCAACGTCCCACGACCATGTAGGATAGTTCTTGATGGTCTGCAGCACATCGCCTGCGCAATAACTGTTGCCCGACTCACACAGTCCACCAATCGTACGAGCAATTCCACCAAGTCCTCCACGCATGGTCAAGAACATCGCAAGGTCTCGCGGGATCTGCGTCATCTTAGCTTCGTACTCGTCGGCGAATACATCGAGCAGTTCAAACACCGACATATCGGTAGGATACGGGTCGTTGTTACGCTCCCAGATTCGCAGATTGCTCAAGACGAGTCGCGCACGCACTTCGTTCTCGTACACCGTTGACATCACGGCGAGGACGTTCGCGACGTATGTCTCTGTACCTGATACACTGCGTATTGCTGAAACCATGTCGTAGTCGACTTCCACAGCGACACGCACGGTAATGGTGTCGAGCTGCTGTGTCTGCTCCGGAAGCTTTTGCGCTCCCGCAACTGCACGCACGACGGCGCTTGTTGGCAGTGCCTCTGGAGTTGAACAGCCGAACGCACCCACTGCACCCATGTGCACGCGATACGTCGGGTTCAACGGACGGTCATTGGTAGATGCAACCGTACACACGGAGTCGGCATAGATGATCGTTGCACGAAGCTCCCCCGACGTATGGTAGGTCACGATGGCCGTGCCGCCATCCACCGTTACGCCACGGTAGGTTGCCCACCGTTCTGTGGCTACCGATGTGCGGGGTCCGTCGGTTGTCATTGTGGTCACAACGCCGGAGTTGTCGTTGATACGGAGTGCGAGCTCGCAGCTGCGCCACGTACCATCACGCAGAGGCAGGTGCAACGACGTGGTTGGACGCTGCACCTGTACAATCTGCTGAACTGTTGTGGAGAGAATCGGAGGTTGTCGAAGCTGTGTCTGAGCCACAACACTCACTGCTGCGCTTATACATACAACAGCCAGCAACAAGATATGTCGCATAAAACCTCCGACGTATGTGGTGACGTTAGGCGTGCGGTCCGAGCATGTCTTCAGGACGTACCCATGCATCAAACTGCTCTTCAGTGAGCAATCCGAGTGCAAGTGCTTCCTGCTTCAATGTTGTTCCATTCTTATGAGCCGTCTTTGCAATCTTGGCAGCATTGTCATACCCGATGTGGGTATTGAGTGCCGTCACAAGCATCAGCGTGTTCTTGTTGTAATACTCGAGACGATCAACGTTGGCAACAATACCAACCGCACAGTGCTCGTTAAACATCGTGCATGTGTCACCCAACAGACGAATGCTCTGGAGCACGTTGTAGACGATCACTGGCTTGAAGACGTTGAGTTCGAAGTTGCCCGATGCACCACCGACGTTCACGGCAACGTCGTTGCCAAACACTTGTGCTGCAACCATGGTCATGGCCTCACTCTGCGTTGGGTTCACCTTGCCTGGCATGATTGACGAACCTGGCTCGTTCTCTGGGATGGAGAGTTCACCGAGACCACAGCGTGGACCCGACGCCATCCAACGGATGTCGTTGGCAATCTTCATGCATGTCGCTGCAAGCGTCTTGAGCGAACCGTGGAAGTACACGAGTGCGTCGTGCGCAGCAAGAGCTTCGAATTTGTTCGGTGCTGTCACGAATGGCAGACCCGTGAGCGAGGCAATGGTTGCTGCCGAACGGACGGCGAACTCTGGATGGGTGTTGATCCCTGTGCCAACGGCTGTGCCGCCGAGTGCAAGCTCGTACACGCCCTCGAGTGATTGCTCGATGCGCTTGATATCGTTTGTGAGCGCCTGCACATAGCCCGAGAACTCCTGTCCGAGCGTAATCGGCGTAGCATCCATCAGGTGCGTACGTCCGCTCTTGATCAGCGGTGCGAACTCCTTCGACTTTGCATCGAGTGTATCGCGCAGTGCACGCACAGCTGGCAACAGACGTGACGTTGCTGCACGTGCGACAGCGATGTGCATCGCTGTTGGGAAGGTATCGTTTGAACTCTGCGACTTGTTAACGTCGTCATTCGGGTGAACAGGCTTCTTCGAGCCGAGTTCGCCCCCTCCAATCTCGATTGCACGATTGGCGATCACCTCGTTGACGTTCATGTTCGTTTGTGTGCCCGAGCCAGTCTGCCATACGCTCAATGGGAAGTGCTCACCGAGTCCACCATTGATGACTTCATCCGCAGCAGCGACAATGAGATCGCGCTTGTCTGCAGCCAACACGCCAAGGTCTGCGTTCACCATTGCAGCAGCCTTCTTGAGGATGGCCATCGCTTGGATGACTTCGCGTGGCATGCGTTCGTCGCCGATTGCGAAGTGAATGAGTGACCGTGCTGTTTGTGCTCCGTAATAGGCTGACGATGGGACGCTGATTTCGCCCATCGTGTCACGCTCGATGCGAGTGCTCATGAGGTAGATGTGTATGTGTGAATGGTTGTTCGGTACAAAACTACGGACTCGACGTTTGCACGAGGGCTCCTTGGAGTCGGAGAATCTCCACGTGGACAAGTCGGTCCTGGTAGGCAAGGCGCGCAACGCCCTCGGCTGCCTCCAGATACGACAGTAATGACTGTCGGACCTCGAGAGGTGTTACTGAGCCAATACGCAGCTTTTCGAGTGCGACACTGGCATTCCGTTCGGCGGCCGCCAGTGATGCTTGCTGGATACGACGTTGCTCTTGAAGTGCAGCATGTGTGCGGTAGGCCCGATCAATCTGACCGCGAAGATCGTTGCGAATGGCATCGATGGAGATCCGTGAGCGCTCCTCGTCAAGCTTGGCAAGTTGTCGATCGTATGCGTCGTTCAAACCGTTGAAGAGGTTCCACTGCAACGTGGCACCGACATACGCACCGTTGGAGCGGTTCTGCAACAGGAAGCCTGCGTCGGATGTGTTGCGCGTGACTTGATACGCACCCTGCACAGCGATGCGTGGCAGAAAGGTAGCCGTTACCTCCGCAACATGTGCTGATGCTTCGGCGAGTGCATGCTGCGCTGCGAGGACGTCAGGATTCGTACGATCGATCGATGACTGCGCTTGCGTTTGCGGAGGAAGCTCGGGCATAACCATCGTGTCGCTCACAGTAAACTGTGTTGCAGGATCACGACCGAGCAAGGTATTGAGCTCCGACAATCGATTACCGAGCTCCATGCGGTTGCGCAAGACAACGAGCTCTGCGTCGTATTTGTCGATCTCGGCTTGTCGCAACTCGACACCCGATACCGATCCAGCCTCCACGCGGTTTCGCTCGATCTCGTACCGCTGTGTTGCAAGCACCTTCGCTGAATCAGCCTGCTTCAGGAACTGCGTTGTGGCAACGAGTGCGCTGTACTTCGTGATCACGTCGGCGATGATGAACTGCAGCTTACTCTGTACAATGGCAAGGCCGCGACGTTCAGCGGCAGACAATCGATCTGCAGCAGCGAACATCCGCAGTCCATCGAACACGGTCCAGTTGAGAATGCCTACAGCATTCAGGTTCGAATACCCCGCGCCATTGCGCTCAATGGTCTGTCCGCTCGCAAGCACCTGCGTGAGGTTGTTCGCACCATCTGCGTATGTCGCCGTAATGTTTGCTGTTGGAAGGAATCCCGTGATCGCTCGACTGCCCGTGATCCGCGCGGCCGCAGAGTCTTGTCGTGCCAATCGCACATCATAGTTCCGCGTGATGACCAGCGAAAGTGCTTCGTCGAGTGTGAGCACTTGTGATGCTGCTGGCTGCGCACTGCAGAGCAACGCAAGAACGGCGACCACTGCAGCAGCAGCTGGTGCCTTGCCATGATGCTGCTTCTCGCGCTTCGCACGCGAGAGCACAACGTAGAGCGACGGAATGATGTAGAGCGTCAGGAACGTTGCAAGGAACATTCCGCCCACAACAACCACACCCATGCCAACGCGACTCTCTGATGCGGCACCGAGGGAGAAGGCAATCGGAACTGAGCCGAGAATCGTTGCAAGTGATGTCATCAAGATCGGACGGAAGCGCAGTGCTGCGGCATCACATGCTGCGTCGTGCCACGACTGACCTTCTTCGCGACGTTGATTCGCGACTTCGACGATAAGGATGCCGTTCTTCGTGACCAAACCAATGAGCACGATCGAACCGATCTGCGAAAAGATGTTGAGCGTATCCCCACTCACCCACAATGACAGCACGGCACCCGCGAGTGCCAGCGGCACGGTTAACATGATCGTGAGTGGATCGATCCAACTCTCGAATTGTGCTGCAAGGATCAGATACACCAGCATCAATGCGAGGATGAAGGCAAAGAGCAAGCTCGAGGAACTCTCACGGAAATCGCGTGACGGACCCGTAAGTGCTGTCGAGTAACGCTCATCAAGCTGCTGCGAGGTAATCGACTCCATCGCCGTGATACCATCGGCAATCGTCTTCCCAGGAGCCAAGCCCGCACTAATCGTCGC
>JAURNF010000001.1 GCA_030830285.1 Candidatus Kapaibacterium sp. | reverse complement strand
TCAGTTTCCCAGTGAACAAGGCATAACACACCCCACGCGGTGCAGGGAGCGTCCGATAAAATTGTGATTTCGATCGGAATTGTCAAACATTTTCTTCACACAGCCTCAATTATTGTCGGTTTTTCTACACACGTGGGCCGTCATGCATCAACTTTCACCCCAGAGAAAAGTTACCAGAGAGCCTCAAAACGCCCATTTGACGCCTGTTTCCGACGATGACGTGGAGGCTTGGAGCGACTCACAGAACTTATCAACAGCTAGAGGGTAAAGTCGGTGTTCAACAGTCTTCACTCGCTCTTGCAACTCTTCGGCAGTTTCACCCTGAACCACGTCGACCAACAGCTGATCAATGATCTGGCCTTGGTCGTATTCGTCTGTCACCACATGCACGGTGGCACCCGTTTGCGCCTCTCCGGCGGCGAGAACAGCTCGATGCACATGAATTCCGTACATCCCCTGTCCACCATGCCGAGGAAGCAATGAGGGATGAATGTTGAGCATGTTCCCATTCATCGCAGCTATTGTGGAACTCGAGATGTGTCGCATGAGGCCTGCCAGGAGCACGAGATCTATCTGATGCTCCAGCAATGCTGCACAGACATCTTGATCGAACGTATCCTTTGCATCGCAGACACGGCATGGAATGCCACACTGCGAAGCAACGTCGACGATGCCGATGCCGGCCTTGGTGCTAATGATCAGACCAACAACATATCGCGCAGAGCCACCGAATGCATGCTCACAGAGAGCGCGTGCATTGGTTCCGCTGCCGGAGCCGATGATCGCAGCTCGTAGACGTGGTGAATGGTTCGACATGCCGACAAGGTAGACTGCGCTGAGATGCCACCAAAGCGGAACTTTTGCACAGGGAGGCAGGTTACCGCGCTATTAGTCTCATTACATGCTGCTTCAGGAGTTCCATGCCGACGACTGCACTCGTTCGCATTTTCACACTTGTGACACTTGCATTGGCCGTTGTACCTACGCATGGCCAAGTCGATACGACCCAACCAACTGCCCCAACGGGAGTTGTCTCAGGACAAGTGGTCGACATGATAACGCAACAACCCATCGCAGGAGCGACGGTTGCGGTGGTGGGCACCAAACGTGGTGCGGTAACAAAGAAGGACGGACGCTTCGTGATTACGAGGGTTCCTGCCGGTATCTACAACGTCAAAACGACACTCGTCGGCTTTAGCTCTGATCTCACGACCGATGTTGCTGTGAGTCCTGGCAAACCGGTAACGCTCGTGATTCGCCTCTCAGAGTCTACAGTGCAGCTGGGCGAGGCGGTGGTTGTATCAGATGCATTCAAACGGGATGGTACGGCGATCACCTCAACACAGCTGCTTACGAGCGAAGAAGTACGTCGAGCTCCAGGTGTTCAGGAAGATGTGGTGCGAGCAGTTGCCTTGCTTCCTGGTGTCGCCGTAGCCGGTGCTGGACGGAATGACTTGGCAGTTCGCGGCGGTGCACCGTTCGAAAACCTCTTCGTCGTCGACAACATCGAAGTACCAAACATCAACCACTTCGGCTCTCAGGGGTCATCTGGTGGCCCCCTATCCCTGATCAACATTGCATTTGTGCGCGATGTGTCGCTCTCGACTGGCGGATTTGGTCCGAAGTACGGAGATCGTCTATCATCAGTTACGAACCTTTCACTTCGAGAGGGCAACGATCAGCGCTTTGCTGGTGAAGTAAACTTGAGCGCAACTGGCTTCGGTGTGATTGCCGAGGGCCCGATTGGCGAGAATGGATCCTACCTGGTGTCCGCGCGAAGGAGTTACTTGGATCTGATCTTCACCCTAGCGGGATTCGGGTTTATTCCGGAGTACTGGGACTTCTCAGCAAAGGTTGCCTACAACCTCTCTCCGAATGATAAGCTGACGTTTCTGACGATCGGCGCGCTTGATCAAATCAAGTTCAACAACGACTCTGCAGACAAGCGATACTCGAACAGCCGCGTCACCGCGCCATCACAAGACCAGTACTTTTCTGGTCTCACATGGCGCCGATTGCTGCCAAACGGCTACTTCAACGTCACACTTGGTCGGACGTTCACCGCGTACAACACCACACAGCAAGACTCACTTGAGAACATTGTGTTCAACACAACAACATATGAGGGCGACAATTCTCTACGTGGCGATCTTGTGCTCCTTCCTTCGTCAGATCTCGAGATCAATGCAGGTGCGATTGTTCGTTATGCGAGCAATCTCGCCTACGACATCACGCTTCCTGGTTTCGCACGACTCAATCAAGTTGGTCGTCCAACGCCGCTTCGCGTTGACACGTCGTTTACGGCGCTGCGAGCTGGTATCTATGGACAGCTCGATTGGATGGTGACTGATCGCTTGAAGGTGGTTCTCGGTGGACGTGGCGAGTACTACGGCTTCCTTGAGAACGACAAGCTGGTGCTTGCCCCACGTGCAACGATTAGCTATTTGGTTGCGCCGGAGATGACGCTTCGACTCGGTGGCGGACGGTACTATCAGGCGCCACAGTTCATTTGGTTGGTGGGCGATGCATCGAATTCATCAACACTGCGTCCACTTCGCGCCGATCAAGCTATCCTTGGTTGGGAGTGGATTGCAGCCGAAGATCTCAAGATCCAAGTCGAGGCGTACTACAAGGTCTACGGCTCCTACCCGATCCGAACGTTCCGTCCACAAGCGGTGATTTCGCCTGCTGGGTTCGATGATATCTACAACGACATTCCATTCGGACTCGAGCCATTGTCAACAGCGGGTACTGGCGTTGCCTACGGACTCGAGTTCTTCGTTCAGAAGAAGCTCAGCACTGCAATCCCGATCTATGGTTTGGCATCGATCTCGCTGAATCGCACGGAGTTCACCGCAGCCGACGGAGTTGCACGCCTCGGCGCGTTCGACTCACCTATCATTGGCTCGATCGCTGTTGGTTGGCGTCCTGATGCGGAATGGGAAATCAGTAGCAAGCTTCGTCTCTCGCAAGGCCTACCAACGACGCCGTACATCACTACTGCTGAACGTGCAGCAGAGACGGGCTTCCCTATCGGATCACTCGATTTCGATTACTACAACCAAGGCGATCGCCTTCCGTTCTTCTACGCGCTCGATGCGCGTATCGACAAGCGCTGGTTCTTCTCCGGCTGGCAGCTCATCGCCTACATCGACGTTCAAAACGTGACTGGACGACGTAACTCGAACTCGATCCGCTTCAATCAGCAGACCAACGCAGTTGAACTGCAGCAGAGCATTGGCGTTCTGCCGTCAATTGGATTGAACATCCAGTTCTAACAGACGCAACACGGGCTTACGATGTGAGATTTGGTGCGAGCCAGCGCTCGGCCACATCTCGCGACCATCCTTTGCGCTGAGCGTAGTCCTCAAGTTGATCACTCGTAATCTTGTTGACTGCGAAGTATGTGGCCTGTGGATGAGCAAAGTACCATCCACTGACACTCGACGCAGGATGCATTGCGTACGACTCAGTGAGCGTTACACCAACAGCTTGCTGAGCATCGAGTAGTGCGAATAGTTTATCCTTCTCGGTATGGTCAGGACATGCTGGATAACCAGGCGCAGGACGAATTCCTTGATACGTCTCACCAATGAGCTCATCATTCGTCAATTGCTCATTGGAGGCATAGCCCCATATCTGCTTACGCACACGTTGGTGAAGCCACTCAGCACACGCCTCGGCAAGTCGGTCCGCGATGGCCTTGACCATGATTGACGCATAGTCATCAGAGGCGGCCTCGTACTCAGCACAAAGGGCATCAACACCTTCGCCTGTGTTCACTACAAATGCACCGATGTGATCCGTTGCGCCTTCGCCCAGCTGCTCTTGCGTTGCGACAAAGTCTGCCAAGCACAGCTGAGGCAATGTCGGGGCCTTGATCGTTTGTTGCCGTAAGAAGTTCAGAACTGTTCCATTGGCAAGTACGACGTCGTCACCTTCACGATGTGCCTGGAAGGTGCCACATACTGCACGAGCGCGGATTCGACGCTCTGCGATAATGCGCTCCAGAAGCGCGTCGGCATCGCGTTTGAGTGTTGTTGCTTCTTCACCCACTACAGGGTCGGCCAAGATTGCAGGGTAGCGTCCGCGCAACTCCCACGACAAAAAGAACGGTGTCCAGTCGATATAGACACGCAACTCTTCAAGCGGAATGTCATCAAACACATGTACGCCTGGCTGTGCTGGTGACGCTGGGATCTCTTCCGCATTGAGTTGAAGTGCTTTCACACGTGCGGCATCGAGCGACAAGAAACTCTTGGCATCGCTACGAGCTGCATAGTCGCTGCGAACACGTGCGTACTCTTCCTGCGTGCTCGCAACGAATGCGTCACGCTGTTCAGCACTGATCAGTGATCCGGCTACAGGAACTGCACGCGAGGCATCAAGCACGTGAACCACGGGGAATGACGCATGCGGCGCGATCTTCACAGCAGTGTGGGTCTTACTTGTAGTTGCACCGCCGATGAGCAGTGGTGTTCGGATGCCTCGACGTTCCATTTCCTTGGCTACGTGCACCATTTCGTCGAGTGATGGCGTAATCAAACCTGAGAGTCCAATAACGTCGGCACCAACTTCAACGGCTGCGTCAAGAATCTTCTCTGTGGGGACCATCACACCGAGATCCACTACACGGAAGTTGTTGCACCCAAGGACAACGCCAACGATGTTCTTCCCGATGTCATGCACATCACCCTTAACGGTAGCAAGCAACACTGTGCCAGCATTCGAATGCACTGAACCAGACAAACGCTTTTCCTCTTCCATGTACGGCGTGAGGATTGCAACTGCCTTCTTCATTACGCGAGCACTCTTGACGACCTGCGGCAAGAACATCTTCCCCGCGCCGAAAAGGTCGCCAACGTAGTTCATGCCATCCATTAACGGACCTTCGATAATGGAGAGCGGCGACGCGTATGCGACGCGAGCTTCTTCGACATCCACGTCGATAAACTCTGTGATACCCTTAACAAGGGCATGCTTGAGTCGATCAGCAACAGGTGCTGAACGCCACGCCTCATCCTGCACAGCCACGGCATCAGATGCTTTGACTGTTTCCGCGAACACCAGCATGCGCTCGGTCGCATCAGGTCTGCGATTCAAGAGTACGTCTTCGACGTGCTCAAGCAGATCCTTGGGGATTTCATCATACACGTCGATCTGTCCAGCATTGACAATGCCCATGTCCATACCAGCCGCGATTGCGTGATAGAGAAAGGCTGTGTGCATTGCTCGGCGGACCGGTTCGTTGCCGCGGAAGGAGAAGGAGATATTACTTACACCACCACTTACGCGAGTGTGTGGCAGATTATTCTTGATCCACGACGTTGCACGAATGAAGTCGACGGCATAGTTGTTGTGTTCGTCAATTCCGGTTGCAACAGTCAGAATGTTCGGATCAAAGATGATGTCATACGCAGGGAATCCCACTTTGTCGACGAGAAGTCGATACGCGCGTTCGCAAATCTCGACGCGCCGTTCGAACGAATCTGCTTGACCGTGTTCATCGAATGCCATCACAATGACGGCCGCGCCGCAGTCACGACACAGCGTCGCTCTGCGAATGAACTCGTCCTCGCCATCCTTGAGCGAGATCGAGTTAACGATGCCCTTGCCCTGCAGACAGCGAAGTCCAGCTTCGAGCACCGACCATTTCGATGAATCGATCATGATCGGCACACGTGCAATGTCGGGCTCGGCAGCGATCAGGTTCAGGAAGGTCTGCATTGCCTGCTCAGAGTCAAGCAGTCCTTCATCCATGTTGATGTCAATGATCTGCGCACCATTCTCTACTTGCTGTCGAGCTACATCGCAGGCCTGTTCGTACGAGCTCGATAAGATGAGCTTTGCAAATGCTCGCGAGCCCGTGACGTTCGTGCGTTCGCCCACGTTCACAAAGTTCGTTTCGGGACGCAGCTCGATCATCTCGAGTCCGCTCAAACGCATTGTTAGTGGTCGCTTCGACGGAACACGTGGCGCGATATCAGCAACCGCCTCAGCCATTGCACGGATGTGATCTGGTGTTGTTCCGCAGCAACCGCCAAGGATGTTCAGAAAGCCTGCACTCGCATACTCACGCGCTTGTTCGGCCATGTAGTCCGGTGTTTCATCATAGCCGCCCATGGCATTGGGAAGTCCTGCATTTGGATACAGGGAGACATATGACGAGGCAACGCCTGAGAGTTCTTCAATGAACGGACGCATCATTGATGAGCCGAGCGCGCAATTGAGTCCAATCGAGAGCAGATTTCGTGCATGCTCAACCGATGTCCAGAATGCCGATGGCGTCTGTCCCGACAGCGTGCGTCCCGACATGTCGGTAATCGTGCCCGAGATCATCACTGGGACACGCAATCCAAGTTCGTCACAGAGTTCAGCGTATGCCTTCAGACCTGCTTTGAGATTCAGCGTGTCGGTGACTGTCTCAAACAACAGCACATCAACGCCACCTTCTGTCAGACCCAAGATCTGCTCGCGAAATGCGAGACGCATTTCGTCGAAGGTTACCGCACGAAATCCAGGATCGTTCACATCGGGCGACATCGACAGCATCTTTGTTGTCGGTCCGATCGAGCCCGCAACAAATCGCGGACGTGATGGCGTACGCTTCGTTACCTCGTCGGCTGCAAGCCGTGCAAGTCGCGCACCTTCTCGACTCACCTCTCGAGCAAGTGCCCCAAGTCCGTACTCAGCCTGTCCAATCGACGTCGACGAAAATGTATTCGTCTCGATGATGTCTGCACCTGCATCGAGGTATGCACGATGAATGGATACAATTGCCTCAGGTTGGGTAAGAGACAAGAGATCGTTGTTCCCCTTCAGTGGAATGTCGTGATCGCGGAACCGCGAACCTCGATAGTCCTCTTCGGTAAGACGTAGGCGTTGAATCATGGTGCCCATGGCACCGTCGAGCATCAGGATGCGACGCTCAAGTAACGTTCGAATGGTGTCGGTCATTGCGTGCAAAGCTAAGGACTATGCAACGATGGTCACTGTTGCGTTGTTGATCACGAAGCGAAAACGCAGCTCGCGCACGGCAAGTTCATACTGGCCGTCGGCGATCTCCTCAATACGTCGATATGGATGTGGGAACGGATCGGCCTCGAGCACACGCTCGACATGCGCGCGTGTCTCTGCGTCAACCCCTTGCGCGGAATCACCCGACCAGACCACCGCATAGGTGGGCAATGCATCGACCTCGTCAAGCCATGCTACACGGCTCTCTGGAAACGCATCGGCATACGCGATGTACGGCTTGATATCAAGCACGGGAGTTCCATCAAGAAGATCCGTTCCGCGCACCTCCAGCTGAAGTCCGTCAATGCGGACAAGCTCAACGCACGTGAGACCAATGTTGTTTGGACGATGTGGGGATCGAGTAGCGAACACGCCGCGCTTGGTGCGCCCCCGTGGTACAAGCACACGAGGCTTCCACCCCAGCGCTTTGTGAAAGTGCGTGATCAGCCAGATGCGTTCACACCCATCAACATCGCAGAGCGCTTGCTCATAGTTCATGTGTGGAAACAGCACGACGTGCGCGGTATCAACACGCGCATCGACACGAGGCTGGCGTGGTGCGTCGTATGGTGCGATGTACGGCGTGTGAATCACACCAATCGGATCCAACACAATGCTCACCAAGCGCTCCCTACCGAGAGCGAGAGAAACACTGCACCAAAGTTCGTGATTGGCAGTCCGGCCATACTCTCGAGTCCAGGCTCGCCATATGGAATCGTGTAGTAACGGATGTTGACGCCGATGACGCTTCCCTTCCCGGGCTGACCGAATACGGAGCCGAGTCCGATCACACCACCCATGCGCATATGCCATGTACCGTGACCGAATGACTCGAAGAACTCGTAGTAATAGCCGTCCTTCAAGTACGGGGTCTGCAATATGGGCGTGGCCGTTACCCCCACCGAAACGTAGGGCCGAAACGTCTCCTGCAGTCCATCAGAAAACAGACGATACTGCAAACCCGCTGAGACAGGAAACATGAAAAGTCGGTTAATCTTATTGGCAACAATCGGGATAAACCCATTGTACCACACGTTTTCAACCTCGTCGGAATTCCGTCGAGGCGATATCACGATGTTCGCGAAGCCACTCAAGTTGTCTGCCAGAGCCCTCGTGTAGAACACCCCTGCTCCCCAGCCGCTGCCGGAAAACAGCAGATCGAAGCCCGCAGCATGCGTGGCTACGGCATTGGTAGCAAGTTCCTCCATCAGGGGGCGCACCGGCGTAAACACAATCGACGTATCCGTTGGGAGCGGTTCCTCCCCTGCAATCTGTCCATACACCGAAACAGACGCCAACGCGCTCACGAGGAACAGCGCGCAGATGAATCGGTGAATTGAAAAACGTCGATGAGAGGGCATACAGTGCTGTTGATTGCGAGGGGGCCACAAAGTTACAGAGGAAGTCGATGTGGATAACATTGCTAATCCGTTCAGGTTGCGTAGTTTAGCCCTCTATGCTCGTTCGTGAGTTCACACGTAGGCTCCAGGAGATCCTTCCCCCGGAGACCGCCATGAGTGGAGACGCTATTGGTCTCCAGGTGGCACCGAAGCGCCCCGAAATACGTCGGGTTAGCGTGTGTCTCGAGGTTACGGACCACGTTGTAGCCGAAGCCATAGCATCGGGAAGCGATGCCATTGTGACGTTTCACCCACTGATTTATTCACCTCTGCGGACGATTGATCGTACCGACCGGGTTGGACGGATCGTGGCCGACTGTATCGCTGCCGACATAGCCGTGTACAGCGTTCATACCGCATATGATGCGTTTCGCGACGGCACGAATCGCCTATTGTGTTCAGCCATTGGATGCACCCCGTTGGTACCATTGGTGCCTAACGCAGACGGAGTATCCGGCATGGGGCTTATCGCCTCCTGCGATCTGTCTTTCGATCAGCTCGTACAAAACGTTGCAGATGCCTGCGGCGGACCAGTTCGGTATAGTCCCGCACCGAGCGCACATGTTACCCGCGTCGCCATCGTGGCTGGCAGCGGCATGTCCTTCTACGATGACGCCATTGCAACCGCAGCAGACGTGTTCATTACGGCCGATGTGAAGTACCATGCATTTCATGCTGCTATGGGGCACATCGGACTCGTCGATCCCGGACATTTTGAGATGGAGCAGTTTGTCCCGTCAGGGCTCTGCGAACTCCTTCGTCAACACATCATGAATGTGGAGTTCATCACGTCAGCAGTGCGCACAACGCCTGCTACCTACGCACTCCCATCCCAACTTCGATCACAAACATTTTCTCTTCAATCGTAGGATCTCCATGGAACAGCAGATCAACCTCTTGGCCCAACTCGCAGCTGTTGACGCACAACTCGACGAGTTACACGACGAGCTCGGTGATCTTCCACAAGAAGTGAAGAAGCTTGAAGTCGCACTGCACGAAAAGGTAGCGGCAGTCGAGGTCACGCAGAAGAACATTGCAGATCTGGATCATCTTCGTGGCACGGCACACGTGACCATTCAAGAGTGTCTCGATAAGGAGCAGCGTCTTGCACAGCAGCAGTTCCAAGTGAAGAACAATCGTGAGTTCGACGCGATCACACGCGAAATCGAACACCTTAAAACACAACGCACAGAAATCGAAGAGCGTATTCGTACATCAGGCGTGCGTGAAGAAAACTTGAAGACAATCTTTACCCAGCAAGACCAAGAACTCACTGCGGTTCGTGAGAAGCTTTCCGAGAAGGTAGCCGAACTTGCAGAACGTTCTGGCGATCAGAATGACGAACTCAAGAAGTACATCGAGTTGCGCTTGCGTTTGAGCGGACAGATCGACGATACGCTTGAGGCGGAGTATGAGCGCATCCGCACATTCCATGGCAACGCAGCTGTAGCAATCAAGCGTAACTCATGCTCGGGTTGTTACTCTGCTATTCCTTCGCAACGCATCATGGAAATGAAGTACCAGCGCGATAAGGTGTATACCTGCGAGGGCTGCGGACGCATTCTCTTCACAGAAGATGTGGAAGCGAACATTGACAGTTTGATGGCCGACGCGTAACGCAATCGGCCACTTGGGGACTCCGGGTGATCGCCGCGTTGCGCAAGCAGCGAGGAGGAAAGTCCGAACTCCACAGAACAGCACGCTTCTTAACGAGAAGGTGTCGAAAGGCAACGGAAAGTGCAACAGAAAGATACCGCCGATGGCCTCGCAAGAGGATCAGGTAAGGGTGAAATGGTGGGGTAAGAGCCTACCAGCAGTCGGGCGACCGGCTGGCTCGGCAAACCCCGTGCGGAGCAAGATCAAGCAGATGCAGGAACGCTTCGGTGTTCAGAGATTGTTCGTCTTGTCTACGCAAGTAGACTGCATCGGGTAGATCGCTTGAGATGTGTGGCAACGCACGTCCTAGAGAAATGATCACCTCCTCCAGCTTCGGCTGGGGAAGACAGAATTCGGCTTACAGGAGTCTCCCAGTGACTGATTGCTCACCACACAGTCCATCAGACCCCGGTCCGGCGGATGAAGTACTCCGTGAGTTACTCCCGGAGTTTTTTGCCGCGTGGGATCGCGATCTTTGCAAAGCGTATCCCGAGATCATTGCGGTCAATGACATCGATGCACTCCATCGACTTGGCCACACGATCAAGGGGTCAATGATACAGTTTGGTTTCCCTCGGCTTGCAACCATTGGTGTTGCGTTGATTCAGGATGCCAAGCAGGTAGATTTCACAGCTGCGACGGAGCGCATCACCGACCTCCAGAATCAGCTTTCCAACCTTCGAGACAGGTTTTCATAACAACCTTTTCGGTGTTTCTGTGGCACATCTGATGAAGAACAGTCGTTTGATGATTCTTGTTGGCGCACTGCTACTGCTCCTTGGTGGAAGTACTGCATACGCACAGCAACGTGTTGCGGTTCTTCCATTTCGCAACATGGATCGGGACATCCAGTACAATGCATGGAGCGTGCAACTCGCAGACTCCGTGTACAAGGCATTGCGAGTTCACGAGGGATTTGGGAAGGACTTCGTCTTGATTGAGCCAGACTCAATCGAAATGGCAATTGCTGCGCTCAATTTGGACCCAACCAACCCGCAGTATGAGTCAGACATGTGGAAGGCAGTGCGCACCTTGGGTGCAACAAAAGCTGTGCAGGGTAATTTTCAGCTTCGTGGAGATCGCGTCCTCATCAACTGCTACATCTACGACATGAGCTCGATGCTTCCCGACGGAACCAATCAGGCGAAGGATCTCTACAAGTCGACTACAACGTTCCTCGAAACTGTTCGTCCAATCGTCAAGCGCATTTCGCCCGGTTTGAAGTAACACCACACACTACGATCATCAGCAACGAATCATGGAACCAACGTTCGAACTCCCAGTACTTCCCCCTCCTGAACAGCTTCAAGGACGTCGTCCTGAGTGGCTTAAGGTGCGTGCGCCTGGCGGAGAAGACTACGCTCGTGTAAAGTCAATGATGAGGTCGAAGGCCCTGCACACAGTGTGTGAGGAAGCTCGCTGTCCGAACATTACAGAGTGCTGGAATGCTGGTACTGCAACGTTCATGATTCATGGCGACACGTGCACCCGCTCGTGCGGTTTCTGTGCCGTCAAAACCGGACGTCCGCTCGCAGTCGATACCGACGAGCCACGTCGCGTAGCCGAAGCAGTTGCCTCGATGAATCTCAAGCACTGCGTTATCACGTCTGTCAATCGCGATGAGATGAAGGATGGCGGTTCAACGATTTGGGCCGAAACAATCCTCCGAACACGCGAGCTTTCGCCGAATACGACTATCGAGGTGTTGATCCCCGACTTCAAGGGCAACATGGAGAATCTCCAGCGCGTAATTGATGCGCGTCCTAACATTCTCAATCACAACACCGAAACCGTTCCACGTCTGTATCGTCACGTGCGTCCGCAGGGCAAGTTCCACTGGACGTTGGATGTGCTGCGTGAGTCGAAGCGTCAGGGTATGCGCACGAAGACAGGCGTAATGCTTGGACTTGGAGAAACTCCGACAGAAGTTCTCGAGGTGATGAAAGAGCTCCGCGGCGTCAACGTCGACATCCTCACACTTGGACAGTACCTTCAGCCGACGAAGAATCACCTTCCGGTCGATCGTTTCGTCCACCCAGACGAATTCGCACATTACCGCAAGGTCGGCCTCGAGATGGGCTTTGCCGTGGTGGAGTCTGGACCTCTCGTCCGTAGCTCGTATCACGCTGAACGTCACGTGTGATGCGTTTCACGATTCTCGGCAGCGGCACATCGACAGGCGTTCCTTCTGTAGCCTGCGAGTGCGCAACGTGCACGAGTACAGATCCACGCGATACGCGTCTTCGTACATCCCTGCTCGTGCAAGACGATACCACGACGCTTGTCGTTGACACATCGTCTGACTTTCGGCAACAGATGCTTCAGCACAAGGTGCTCGAGATCGATGCAGTGCTGTTCACACATCATCACTTCGATCACATCGGTGGGTTCGACGACATACGTCCGTACAACTTTCGCAGTGGACGTCCACTGCCGATCTATGGCATGCAGGAGACGTTAGACGTGCTGCGTTCGACGTTCCCCTATGCGTTTGGCGATGTAGTCTCTACTGGTGCGTCGGTTCCCTCAATCGAACAGCATATCATCACCGATGATCCATTCTCTATCGGCACAATCCCTATTGTTCCAATCCCGATGCTTCACGGCGCATCAATGAAGGTCTACGGGTATCGCTTCGGTGATGTCGCCTACTGTACTGATACAAATCACATTCCTGTACACGCACTCGATCGCCTGCAAGGCCTTGATACGCTCATTATCGATGGTCTGCGCTGGGAAGAACACCCAACGCACTTTACAATTGATCAGGCCCTCGAGATTGTGAACCATCTGAAACCTAGACGCGCGATTCTCACCCACATCGCACATCAGATCCTTCACGCACGTGACATGCAACGCCTTCCTGATGGAGTCGAGTTTGCCATTGATGGCATGGTCGTCAACACAACATCGTAGTTACCTCTGATGTACGTGTCGAAACGTGAGATTGATCCGCGGTGCAACGACCATCTTCGTTTTCGGTAACGCATGCTTCCAATGTTCCTGCGTGGCACCTTTCATCACAAGCACACTCATCGAAGGCAGCACCATCTTAACCGTTGGTATCGACGCATCCATTCGGTGACGGAAGTGCAGTGCTCTCTCGGCCCCAATACTAAAGGATGCGATCACAGGGTGACGGCCTAACTCGGGTTCATCATCGCTGTGATATCCCATCGAGTCCTGTCCATTTCGATAAAGATTACAGAGAACGCTGTTGAAGTGTGCTCCAGCGATTTCCTCGACAGCGTCTCGTAACGTCTGCAAGATCGGTATCCATGGCAATGGCTCATGTGTAATACCTGAATAGGTATACAGCGCATCACGGTCGCCATACCATGCGATGCGCCTCGGCTGCATCATCGTCTTTCCGAAGATTCTAATCTGCTCGTCGCGCCATGCAATCTCATGCATGAGCGAATGCAGCACCTCGCCCTCGCTCATGTCGGGTAGAATTCGTTCGATCAGGTCGATATCTGGATATGCTTGCATGTCGCAAGAAACAAAAAACCCCACCATTACTGGTGGGGTCCGTCCATGCCGAGGAGGGGTTTTACGGCATGGAGCATATGCTGCGGCCTAGTTGCGTGATGCCCCTCTCTGGGTAAGGGTCGGTGCATGACTACCGTTCTGCATCACAGGTAACACAACATCCCTGACTAACAACATACAGTGAAAACCGTTACAGTGTTTACAGTTTCCAGTACAAATCAGCCTTTCAAGATGTGCAGTTAGTCGCTTGTTTCATTAGCACTTGCTGGGTTATCCACATCGCCAGGAGCTTCATCGCCTTCCCACGTACCCGGCTCTGGATCTTCAACCAAGCCTTGCTCAGCCTCGTTTTCCATTGAGTGATGCCAGTAGGCACCTGAGGTCGCCTCTGCGGCAGAACCTGCATCTGCATCTGGTTGCGCCGAATCTCCGTCGAGGAGAAGAGCCAATTGCTTCCGCAGCGTGCGATGATCTGTCTTGATCGATATCGAATCATCGAGATCAATCATCGTTGTTGTCGTCTTGATCAAATCATCGATCTCGCGAAGCTTCGGCAAGTCGGAGATATCGTTGAGACCAAACACACGCAAGAACTCCTCTGTAGTTCCATAGAGAAGCGGTTTACCGAGTGTTTCGGCTCGACCAACCATTGCGACGAGTTGCTTTTCAACGAGAGAGTTCACCACTTCCCCACTGTTCACACCTCGAATTGCGTCAATCTCTGCCTTCGTAATGGGCTGTCGGTAAGCAATGATCGCAACTGTTTCGAGTGCTGCCTGCGTCAGGCGACGACGGTTCTTAGCTTTGAGAAGTCGTTGAACAAGAAGACCGTGCGCTGGCGTCGTGGCGAATTGAAACCCGCCTGCAATCTTCACGATACGATATGGCCGCTCGACACGCTCTAACTGATCGTTGATCTCTTCGACAAGCTCGTCGAAGAATTCTTTCGGCACATCAAATGTCGGGACTACTGTCTCGGGCACAGCCTGTGTCTGCTCACCCTCTAGTGGCAACTGCTGCTGTCCTGGAACCTGCTGCGATGGGTCTTCCAACACGAGCAATCGGTGTAGCATGCGATTGGTCAGCGGCTCTTCACTTGCGAAGATCAACGCTTCAAGTGCATGGAGCTGCTCACTCCGCTCGAGTGTAAAGAAGTATGGTAGTTCGCGCTGTTCAACCGCGCGCTCTAGCTGCTCATGTTCTAAATCGGTCATTGTCCTTCATCCTGAATTGACTGCTCTGGAGATTCTCCGCTTGGCGCAGATTCATCTGGTCGAGTAGCAATGATAATGTCGTCGAAACGCTCGTCTTGTTGCACAATGATTCGATGCAGCTTGGCTAGCTCAAGAAGTGCCAAGAACGTGACAACGATGTGCATCTTCGTCAGTCCGCCGATGAGCTCGAAGAATCGAACTGATGGACGCTGACGAAGCATGTGAACGATCTCTTCGGATTTTTCTTCGACGGTGATTGGGAAGCGCGTGACGACGTGCGGATCTGGCTTCTCTGGAGCGCGCTCAATAGCACGCTTTAGCGCCTTCAGCAAATCAAACAACGTCGCGTTTCGATAGGCACCTGTTTCTGCGGCGTGAATCTCTTCTGCCTCGAACACGTTGCGATACATCACATATCGCTGGTTCTCTACTGATAGTGCAAGTGAGTCGGAGGCTTCGCGGAAGCGCTTGTATTCCAGCAACCGCTTGACAAGCTCAGCACGAGGATCGTCATCATCAATCTCACCGAGCACCGACGCGGCTGTTTCCTCGCGAGGAAGAAGCATTTGCGCCTTGATCTGGACAAGCATCGACGCCATAACGATGAATTCGCCCGCAAGTTCAAGGTCGAGAAGCTCAAGCACCTTTACGTACTCGAGAAACTCTTGCGTTATCGAGGCTATGGGGATGTCGTAGATGTCCAGCTCATCTCGTTTGATGAAGAAGAGCAGGAGATCTAATGGTCCCTCGAAATTCTGAAGTCGAACGCTATACATGGTGTGCAGTTGTTACGAACCTTGCGCGATGCCGGCAAGAGCTCCTTTGAACAATCGGGGTACTCGCGCAGATACGGCCGTTGTAATCTCATACGGAATCGTCGATGCCCATGTCGCGAGCTCGTCAACATCGATTGCTCCACCAACTTGGTCCACGTGTTGTGTTCCACAGAGCACAACTTCGTCGCCAAGTTCGATCGCGTCATTACCGACGTTGACCATGATTTCATCCATACAGATTGTGCCAACAACAGGGTACCGTTTCCCACGGATCAGACATTGCGCCGATCCAGTAAGTGCGCGCATATACCCGTCCCCGTATCCAATCGGAACTGTCGCTATCGTCGACTCTTCTGTTACCATGTATCGACGTCCGTAACTGACCGTATCTCCTGGCCAGACTCGACGAAGTGAGACAACAGCAGAGGATATGCGCATCACTGGACGTAGGGATCCTGCCGATGACGTTGCAGATGCATAGCCATAGAGCGAAAGTCCCGGGCGAACGAGCGAAAGATGTGCTTCTGACGATTGCCACAGCGCGCCAGAATTGGCTGCGTGAACTGTCGCAAAGCTACACCCAGCAGAGGCACATTGTTCGACAACTCGTCGAAAAGTGGATAACTGCTCGACCATGAACGGATTATGCGGATCGTCAGCCGTGGCAAAGTGCGTACAGATACCTGTGCAGCGAAGCCCTTCCATCGCAACAAGTTGCGTCGCAAATGCCACAGCATCGTGGGCACGAACACCGTCGCGGCTCATTCCTGTGTCGACATAGAGATGGACCTCGGCAGTGGTATGCGCGCGGCGTGCTGCCTCTGCGAGTGCCTGAGCCTGCGCCAGATCTCCGATCACGGTGATTAACCCTAGTGCGACTGCCTGATTAGCTTCATGGGGCTCCACCTGGGTCAACACCATGATGGGGGCAGTAATCCCTGCATCGCGAAGCTCCTGAGCTTCGGTCACGAACGCAGTGCCGAGCATATCAATACCCAGATGCTGAAGCGTCCGTGCAACCCCGATCATTCCATGACCATATGCGTTGGCCTTGACCATGCCCAACATCGCCCGATCTCCAATCTGAGATCGAAGTACCTGGTAATTCCATGCAAGCGCATCTAGGTCTATGGTGGCTACCGTGCTTCTCATGCGTTACGAACCCCCTCTGCATCCATCCATTCAAACGATCTGCGAATCTCACCAGCACTTCGTCCAGCTGCAAGTGCACAGATCAGCTTGATCCGCGCCTTCTGTCCGTTAAGGTAATCTGCGAATATCACGCCAGCTTCATGAAGGTGCTTGCCGGCCCCCTCGTAGGCGTAAATATGCTCAATGCGTCCAACCGGGCATCGCGATACGAGCACAACCGGGAGGCCTGCATCAACGGCATCGCGCATCTCACGAAACACGTCAGGTGTGACGTTGCCTGCGCCAAAGGCTTCAACGACCAGCCCTTGCGCTCCACGCTCGCGAGCACAGCGAATGAGTGTTCCGTCCATGCCTGCGTATGATTTTAAGAGTGGGACGAAGGCTGGTAGTGCAGAAATCGAAAACACTTCTCTGTGCAGCGGCCTGCGGTGGATCATCACTACACCGTTCGCAATACGTCCGATTGGACCAAAGTCGAAACTGGTAAATGTGGAGAGGTCTTGTGTATCGGTCTTGGATGCCTCCGAAGCAGCCGTGAGTACTCCGCCGAGGCAGATGAGCACGCCCAAGCTGCGAGATGCGGCATTCGATGCTACAGCGACTGCGTCGCGAAGATTACGTGGTCCGTCCCAATCTGGTTCACTGCTGTTACGCATTGCCCCAACCACCACAATGGGCTTTTCTGTTGACACTGTTGAATCGAGGAAATAGGCTGTTTCCTCCAGTGTATCGGTACCATGCGTGATCACCACACCGTCGATCGAAGGATCGTCAACGTACGATTGCACTATTCGTTGGACGTCGTGCATGCGCTCGAGCGTCATGTGTGGACCCGGGAACGTCCCAAACTCATGCACCTTGAGGTCTGCATGCCCCCTAATCTCAGGGATTCGGGCAAGGATTTCCCCACCGGTCAAACTCGGTACAACACCGCCCCACTCTCTATCGAGCGTCGAGGCAATTGTGCCACCGGTGAAGATGATGACAATGGTTGGTCGTGCGGGGTGTGTCACGGGATAAATCGATCGTTGAAGACCCGCGAAGATAGAGACCCCGTTCGTAGTTTTGTGGCTCATGATTTCACCAAACGAACATCTTCGCTCAATCAGCGCCTACACTCCTGGTGCTTCACCGGAGCAAATCAAGGTCCAGTACGGACTTGACCATGTAGAAAAGCTGGCCTCCAATGAAAATCCATTTGGTGCCTCTCAGCGAGCTATCGCTGCTGCGGTCAATGCGCTCACTACAGTTGGGCTCTACGCGGATGGCGGACAAGAGCTTCGCAAACATCTAGCTCAGTTCCATGGTGTTTTGCCAGACTGTATCAGCCTCGGTAATGGCAGCGATGCCATCATTCATCAGCTGATGCGCGTGTTCTTGCATCCAGGGCGCACAGCACTCTCGTGCGAAGGCTCATTTGTCAGCTTCCCGATTGCCGTGAAAGGGGCTGACCGTGAGTTTCGACTTGTTCCGATGCTACCAGGCTATCGATACGACGTGCACGGTCTTGCTGCTGCCATTGACGCAACCACGCAAGTTGTGTACATCGCTAATCCCAACAACCCAACAGGCACATACATCACACACGACGAGCTTGTGTGGTTTATGGATCAGGTTTCGCCAGACGTTCTTGTGATTCTCGACGAAGCGTATGTTGAGTATGCACGTTCAATTGCTGGAAGTACCTA
>JAURNF010000030.1 GCA_030830285.1 Candidatus Kapaibacterium sp. | reverse complement strand
TAGGTGGTTCGCTGTGTTCTACCGGCACTCATGGTATCGCTCGTATATATCCATCACTTTGTACTACGCGTTGCACTGCTTCTGCCCGCTGAATCATTGGAAGAAGATCCTGCAGGTGACTATGAATCAACTCAAGTCGTGCTTGTTCCGAAGGAGCTTCAAGCAACTCTTGCTTTTGCTCAAGGGAAAGTCCACTCTTCGGCGCCATCTCGAACGATGGACGTGGTCCGAGCTCATCAAGTGCTAGGACTGGACCCGACGCACCGTAGACAAGTCCCACGATGGTATTGTAGGAGTCGAGACATGTTTGAAGCAGGGCCGAATCCATCGGCACTTCCTCGTCGTGAAGGATCTCCACCTCACCAACGGCAAACGGGTGCTCGTTGTTCTTCAGTTCTAAGAGTCGGAACCGTTCGATACCCTCGACCACGACATCCATCCGACCATCTGGATATCGCTGCGTAACGTCAACAATCTTCACAGCACATCCCACCGAGTGCATGTGACCATCTTCTACAAGATTGATCCCAAAGTTCAAGCCCCGCTCAAGGCACTCCTGAAGGAGTGCCTTATAGCGAGGCTCAAAAATGTGCAATGGAATCCGCGTATGTGGGAACACCACGAGATTCAATGGGAACAATCCAATTGTCACGTAGCGAACTTCGTATAGCGCTCGTTGATCCGACCCCAATGCAGGTTGTTCAGGAATGCGTCGATATACTTCGCACGACCTGGACCATCCTTGTGATAGTACGCATGCTCGAACACATCACAGGACACAAGTGGGATACCGCCCCAGATGGCACCGTAATGATGCTCGTCAACGAGCACATTCAGCAACCGTCCAGAGTACAGTGTGTCGAGACACAGCACACCCCAGCCAGAGAGCTTCGCTGCTGTTGCCGTTGCCTTGAAGTCTGCCTTCCATGCATCAAACGAGCCGAACTCGCGCTCGATCGCTGCAAGCACATCCGGACCCTTTGATGGATCTCCATCACCGCCGAGCACGTCCCAATACACGTCGTGCAGCACTGTGCCGCCGTGGTTCCATGTTTGACGACGCTTCAGTTCGCCGAAGTCGCTCCAGTTGCCATTCGCAGCACCCTTGTCTGCATTCGGCAATGCTGCCTCGATCTTGTTGAGGAATGTCACATACCCCTTGTGATGGGTATTGTAGTGCCAGTCCGTTGTCTCAGGAGAAATCACGTCCTTGAGAAGATCCTTGGCTTCTTCGTCGCTGTACGGACGCGGGTTGAATTTCCATTCGTATGACATAGGTGTCTCTCGCTTGTAGTTGTGTGGAATCGACTCAGTTACACGCCAAAGCTGCTACCGCAGCCGCACGTCTTGGTTGCATTCGGATTGTTGAACGTGAAGCCCTTGCCCATGAGACCATCGCTAAAGTCAAGCGTCATGCCCATGAGGTAGAACATGCTCTTTGCGTCGATGAACACACGTACGCCATCAGCGTCGAGAACAAGATCACTGTCCTTCGCTGCTGCGTCGAAACCAAGTGTGTACGACATGCCAGAACATCCGCCGCCCTTCACACCGAGACGCAATCCGTAGTCGTCTGCGATGCTATTCGTTGCCTTGATCTTCTTGACCTCAGCAACTGCCTTCGTTGTGATCAAAATGTTATCGCTGTCATCAGTTCCGATGACGCCTGTAGGAATCGACACAACATCGTTCCCTAAGATTGCGACGCTCATGATACCTCCAATTGAACGTAATGACGGGGAGAAGCGAGTTCCGCCAGCGACATCGAACGAAACGTTGCGTTGATGCGCTCCTGCAGAATCGCAAGTGGTGCTTTAATGGTGCAGTGCTCGTGCGCCGCACAATCATGATCTTCAGTGTCCTGACAGTCAACGAGTGCTGCCGATGATCCCTCAATTGCTGTGATGACCTGCTCAATCGAAACCGTTGTGGGATCGAGAGCAAGAACATATCCTCCGTTGACGCCTGAAAAAGAGCGCACAACACCAGCTCGTGCGAGCTGTTGCAACACCTTCGCCAACAGCGACTGCGAGATTGCATATCGCTCAGCTACGTCCTTTGCAGACACAACGGTGTCAGGACGCCGTGCCATGTCCTGCATGGCAAGCAATCCGTATTCAACGCGTTTCGAAAGTCGCAACATCAGCGTGCCTGCGTTTGGAGTAGTATGTTATTGATCGTAGTCAGCAAACACACCGTCCGATGTCGGGTGTGCTTGACATGTAAGGACATATCCGTCTGCGATTTCATCATCAGACAGCGCCTCGCGCTCGTCCATGATTGCAGTACCCTGCACGAGCTTAGCGCGGCAGGTGCAACAGGCACCGATCTGACATGCGTATGGCGGGTCGAGATTGGCACGCTGTGCGGCAGAAAGAATCGTCTCGTCTGGCTCTACATCAAACTCATGCTCTTGTCCGTAGAGACGAATGCGGACGCGACGTGAGACGAGTTCGTTGCTTGATGCCGAGGATTGTTCAGTGTTCATAGAAGGTGTGGTCAACGTGAAATACTCGCGATGAATTCGTTCATCTGCCAATCCACGTGCACGAAGTTCTGCGATGGCAAGATCCATCATTGGCTCAGGACCGCACACGAAGGCATCAACGACATCAAATGATGGCACCCATGCCGGGATCAGCTCCGAAAATACTGAAGTGCTCAACTGTCCGAGCACAAACGTACGTCCGCTCGTAGCTGGTTCCTCAAGCACATGGACCAAACGGAGCCGGTCTGCATACGTTCCGGCTAGCTCTTGGAGAGCACCATCGAAAATGATTGAGGACTCATTCCGGTTTGCGTAGATCAGTGTGACGATGCTCTGCTGCTCAATGCGGAGAACACTCTTGATGATCGAGAGGATTGGCGTTATGCCACTCCCGCCAGCAATCATCACGTAATGGCGAGCATGATCAGGACGAAGCTCCTTCGTGAAGTTCCCCATCGGAGGATACACTTCTAGCTGTTGTCCAGGCTGAACATGGTCCTTCAACCACGCAGAAACAACACCAGTGCTGACTTTCTTCACTGCAATGGTAAGGGGCTCATCCAGCGCCGGACTCGAGCAGAGCGAGTAGCTGCGACGGTGGCTCACGCCATCGATATCGATCTTGAGCGTCAGATACTGTCCGGCCTTGTAGTGGAAGAGTGGCGCAAGCGCCTCCGGTACCGACAACGATATTGCAACCGTGTCTGCGGTGTCGTGGACAACCTGGTCAATTGTGAGCGTATGGAACTGTACGGACATAGGTGTTAGAACATGCCAATGGAAAAGAGAGCAGCTTCGGTCATCATTGATCGGTCCCATGGTGGATCGAACGTGATACGAACCTCACAGTCTGTTACACCTTCAACTGCTGCCACCGTGCGTTTTACTTCATTTGGCAGGGACTGAGCAGACGGACAGTTCGGCGTTGTCAACGTCATGACAACTTCAACAGCATTGCCCTCGTGAAT
>JAURNF010000277.1 GCA_030830285.1 Candidatus Kapaibacterium sp. | reverse complement strand
TCGGTATAGCCTCCATGCCACGCGGGGTGCGTCCAATTCACATGTATGGCGTTGCACTCCTCTGCGGCATCGGATTCACCATGGCGCTCTTTGTCGCGAATCTTGCGTTTATCGATCCTGCGCACCTTGATGTGGCAAAGTTGAGCATCATCGTCGGCTCGACGCTCAGTGCCGTAGCAGGTGCAGTAGTTCTACGATCAACAACATAGCCGCATCGAAAACCCAGGGCTCTGCCCTAGGGGATGTATCTCGCGCCGATGGCGCTCACTCAAGAGGGCTGAAGGCCCGACCCATACCAACCCAGGGTGTAACCCTGGGAGACTGAGCGACTACGCGTGATCATGACTCGATGCGGTACTCCTCAACTGGCTCACCACCAATGAGGTGTTCCTGAATGATACGCTCGAGGACCTTTGGTGTGCACGAATGATACCACACGTTGTCGGGCTGTACCACGACGATCGGACCCATGACGCAGAGACGCAAACAGTTGGCCTTTGTGCGAAACACATTGCCGGGTCCGTCAAGCTCTAGCTCTTTAAGTCGCGTCTTGAGATAGTCCCAGGCTTCGAGCCCCTTTTCCATGCTACAGCACTTGGGCTTCGATTGATCTGCACAAATCATCACATGGCGCTCATGTGTGCCAATACCAAGTGACGCTGCCTTCTCGCGGAGCTTTGCTTCAGGTTTCATTTCCGCTTGAGCTTGACCTGATTCTTGGGACGCGCAACGATAAGTCCAGATGCGAACGTCGAAAGCGTTGCTGTCACTTCCTTGAAGAGCTCACCATGACATGCCGCAAGCGCCATTGCGATACCGCGTGGGCCAGCATGCAGGAAACCATAGTAGCGAACTGGCGTGTGATCTACAGGCATGTCGATCTGAATCTCGAGCATGCTTTCGCCATTCACAGTTACGGAGCGCTTCGACACAAGCTTTGTGCCAGGATAGGATTCGTCCATTCCACCGACGAAACTGTCGAGGAACTCAGTGGCTGGTGTGAATTCCCTCACCGACATCACCATGCCGCGGATGTTGCCATCCACATGCTGAAACTGTCCATCAAACGACTCATTCGGAAGTGAGTCAGTGAGGATGTTCCATTCCGCTGCGTCGTACATGAAGGTTGCATTCTTCATCTCAAGCTTCGACTTGGCAGACTTCGATGTCGCAAATGCGTCATCTGCTGCCATTGTCGGCGTCCACACACCAGCAACGGCGTGCGCACCTTGCACAGCAGCAGAATACGCGCAATGAATACACGCCTCTGCAGAGACTGTTGCAAAAAGTGCCGTAGCGAAAATCAGAATGCGTCGCATAGTTGATCCAACGAAGTGTCGAGTGATATCACGCTTCTTGTTGTACAAAGCGTACTAACTGTCGAATGGTCAATGTCGCGTGAACGAGGCACAGGATCGCGGCAAGACCGACAGCAAAAATAGAACCTGGCACGGTCTCTCCGCTGCCAAACAGAACAGAAACAGTGCGCGGCAGTGCGGTTGCAAAGAAGAGCATGGGCACAATGCTGGATGCAAGCATTCCAGCAAGCCATGGCGTTGTTACACCGCGCTTCAGAAGCCAACGTCCGCCGAGCGCAAGAATCACACCTGGCACAAGTATCGGCAACACCAACAGCGACTGCGTTGCCATGAAGCCACCGGCACCAGTCATGATCAGCAACAACCCGATTACCAGTGAACTCATGTCGTTATGCCGGATTCATCGATGGCTGTTCCGCGGTCCGAGAGAATCGGATACGAAGTGTCTCAGCTGCGCGGATGATATCCATATTCATCTCATGACGGAAGACGAGGTCCTCACTTACCTTCCTCGCATCAACATACATGGATGCGGTAACGGTATAGCCAAGACTCGAAACACTTGTTACGGCGACGATGATCTTCGCAGGATCCTTCAGCGTTAACGGATGTGTTGTAATCAGCGAACGAATCTCGTCAATGAACTGCTGTACTTTTTGCGACGGTGTGTAGTGATCGATGATGAACTCCGTCTTGTAGAGACGATACGAGCGAACGCCGAGGTTGTCGATTGTCATATTCGCGAGTGCCCCGTTCGGAATACTCACAACGCTGTCTGCTGCCGTGCGGAGACGTGTACTGCGAAATCCGATTTCTTCAACTGTGCCGTCAACACCATCAACGGTGATGAGATCACCGACATCAAATGGATGATCGGCAATCAACATCATCGAGCCGAAGACATTCTTGATGGTGTCCTGCGATGCAAGTGCAAGCGCCGCACCACCAATAGACAAACCAGTGATGATGGCAAGGACGTTGACGCCCAGCATGCCAAGGACGACAGTAAGTCCGACAACCACGATTACAACCTTGATCGTCGACGAGAGCAATGGCGCAAGTGTTCGTGCGATATCACCACGATTCTGTCGGTGACGGAGAATCTGCTCGATCACATGCGTGCAAAGCAAGTCGATGGTGCGATACGCACCAATGACAAAGGCACTCGCAGCGAGCACATCCAACCATACACCTACACGGACCGTTGTTGCTGGACTAAAGCCGATAATCCAGAACCATGTACCAACGATTTCCGCTACAATTCCAAGTGCGATACTCCGCGTCGTCAACAAGAGAACCTGTTGATTAGGCTTGAGCTTCCACTTCTTGAACAGCGACGCTGTAAGTGAGATCAGACCACGCGAGATTCCCTCGACGGCGATCATTGAACCTGCAAGCACGCCGAAGAAGATCAGCCACTGCGTTGTTGTGAATTCCATCATGCCTGTTCACCCGGTTGATTGAGTCGCGTAAACAGCTCCTTGATTTCGGAGATCTTCATTTGTCCCTTATCGCCTTCGCCGTGCACACGCACTGACGCTGCATCGTTTTCGATTTCCTTGTTGCCAATAACGAGTGCGAACGGAATCTTCTTCTGCTCACTCTCGGCGACCTTGCGGTTGATCTTTTCGTTGCGGAGATCACAGTTCACACGAAGTCCCATGCGCTCGAACTCTGCTGTGAGATCTTGCGCAAACGTGTGATGTGCATCAGCGATCGGGAGAATGCTCACTTGCGTTGGCGCAATCCAGAACGGGAAGTTGCCAGCATAGTGCTCGATGAGAATCGAGATGAAGCGCTCCATCGAACCGAATGGCGCGCGGTGAATAATCACCGGACGGTGCTTCTGGTTATCTCCACCGACGTATTCGAGATTGAATCGCTCAGGCATTACGTAGTCGACCTGTACCGTGCCGAGCTGCCACTTACGACCAATCGCATCGCGCACGATGAAGTCGATCTTGGGTCCGTAAAACGCAGCTTCACCAAGACCGATGAAGTACTCGAGTCCCATCTCGTCGGCAACCTGCTTGATCTCTGCTTGTGCACGATCCCAATACTCGATATCGCCACCGTACTTCGCATCGTTATCATCACGGAAGGACAAGCGTGTTGTTACATCCATGCCGAAGGTCGTGAACACTTTCTGCGTGAGCTCGACAACGCTTTTGATTTCGTCCTTGAGTTGATCGTGCGTACAATAGATGTGCGCATCGTCCTGCGTAAAGCCCCGCACACGCGACAAGCCATTAAGCTCGCCTGACTGTTCGTAGCGATACACTGTGCCGAACTCTGCGAGACGCACGGGCAGATCACGGTACGATCGTGGCTTAGATGAATAGATCTGGTGGTGGTGCGGACAGTTCATCGGCTTGAGCATGTACTGCTCATCTTCCACCGTGATCGGATCGAATTGCGAATCTGCGTAGTACGGGTAGTGACCCGATGTCTTGTAGAGATTGAGGTTGCCGATGTGGGGCGTGATCACTTCCTGATACCCACGCTTGGCCTGCTCGTCACGCAAGAATGTTTCAAGACGACGCCGAAGAATGGTGCCATTTGGAAGCCACACGGGAAGACCACCACCAACCATTGGCGTGATCATATAGATCTCGAGTTCCTTGCCAAGCTTACGGTGATCGCGACGTTCTGCTTCCTCACGTTGCTTGATAAACTCTTCAAGCTGCTGCTTCTTTGGGAACGCCACGCCATAGATGCGTGTGAGTTGCTTACGCTTCTCGTCACCACGCCAGTAGGCACCCGCAACCGAGATCAACTTTGGATACTTGATGTGTCCTGTTGATGGAACGTGTGTACCACGACAGAGATCTGTGAATTCACCCTGTCGGTAAAACGTGATCTCCGAATCCTTGAGTCCGTCGAGCAACTCAAGCTTATACTCGTCGCCCTTCTGACGGAAGTAGGAAACTGCATCGTCCCAGTTCATCTCGATGCGCTCATAGGGAACGTCGCGCTTTACGAGCTCCGTCATCTTTGCTTCGATGCGTGGCAAGTCTTCGACAGAGATGCGCTGATCACCCGGCAGATCTACGTCGTAGTAGAAGCCCTGTTCGATGGGAGGTCCGATACCAAACTTCACACCAGGATAGAGCGCTTCTAGCGCCTCGGCCATCAAGTGGGCTGTAGAGTGCCAGAAGATCTCCTTGCCTTCGTCGTTATCGAACGTGACAATGCGAACATGTGCGTCGGACGTGATCGGACGTGAGAGATCGTATGGGGCGTCGTTAACGTAGATGCCAACGGCCACGCGCGCGAGTCCGTCGGAAATGCTCTTGGCTACGTCCATGCCCGGTGTACCCACAGGGTACTGGCGGACGTCGCCATTGGGAAGTGTAAGGTTGATCATGGGGCAAAGTTACGGAAGCCAGAGCCCTCAACCGTCAGCTCTCCTGCTCGCCCTCAGAGCGCGCATACTGCTTCTTCGTGCCGGAATACAGCTCGAACTCCAGTAATCGGCACTCAAGATCGGCACTCCAAAAGGTCATTCGACGGCTTGATCGGAGTCCGACCTCCTTCGCCAGACGGAAATTGCCCGTGAAGACGTAGCCCGTGTAGCCCTGAAAGTTCTGCTTAAACACGTCACCAATCATATGATATACATCTCGCAGCTGCCGCTCGTCGCCCAACCGAATACCAAACTCAGGGTTGACGATCACGATTGGTGTACCGGATTCGTTGTCGCTTGGAAGGGGCACATTGGGCGGTCGAACATCCACAATGTCCGATACGCGGAATGATGTGGCCACGCCTGCACGCTTCGCGTTATCACGTGCCTGTCGAATCACACGCTGATCAATATCCGAACAGTGAATCTCAAGCTTCCGCGACATATCAACCTGCGCGAGCGCGGCATCTCGCAACTCGTGCCACATGCGCGGACGGAATGGAAGGAGATGGTGGAAGCCAAAGTTGGTGCGCATCGATCCCGGCGCGATGCGATGTCCGATAAGCGCTGCCTCAATACCAAGCGTACCGCTGCCGCACATAGGATTCACAAAGGGAAACTCTGGCGACCATCGTGTAGACATGATTACCGCTGCCGCGAGTGTTTCGCGCATCGGTGCCTTCGCTGGATGCACACGATACCCTCTGTCGGAAAGGGGCATACCTGACGTATCAACGTACACCATGAGGGTCTCGTCGTGCCAATACAGAAACACCACAGATCCCGTATTGCCCGGACCCGAGTCGGGCCTTTCTCCCTTTTTACTGCGAATGCGGTCAACAACTGCATCCTTGCAGCGCATGTTGGCATACATCACATTGTCGATCGACTTCGTATCAACCGAACTAATCACACTTAGGTATCCGTTCGACGGAATCCACTCTTCCCATGCAACTGATGTAATCGCCTCGTACATCGCATCGGGAGTGGTTGCAGTGAACGAACCAAGACGAAGCAGCACACGGTGTGCAGTGCGCAACCAGAGGTTGAGTCGCAAGCAGTCTTCGAGCGTACCACGAGTTTCTACACCCGCAGGTAGCTCCGCCACAACGGGGAGTCCGAGTTCAGTTATCTCGCGCGCACAGATCGCCGGAAGTTCACGTGGACACGTGACAAGGATTGGATACATCAAGGAAGTTACGACAATGGTAGCGTGTCGAGCTCGAGCTGGGTAAGAATAGTCATCGCGTCGCCTGCACTTGCACCACACATCTCGCGATGTGGACGCAGTGAGGCACATACGCGCGGTCGTTCAGGCGCATCGAAGATGCGACACTGCAAATCATCTGTGAGCTGCACACATCGTACTCCTGCAGGCTTACCGTTTGGCATTCCCGGAATTGGCGATGTAATCGAGGGGGCGATACAACACGCACCGCACTGCGGACGACACTCCATTACGATGCGAGCGCTGCGCGGAGGACGACTACCAGTTCGTCAATGTCCGAACGCTCGATGATGAACGGAGGTACAAAGCGAATCACGTTTCCACCTGTTGCATTGGCGATCACACCATGCTCGAGAAGCTTCGGGATGTACGGTGCTGACTCATCATGGAGCACCACACCGATCATACAGCCCCTACCGCGGATCTCTCGAATACGCGCAGGCATCTCGCTGCGCAAGACTTCCAACTGTTCGATGAAGTACTCGCCAATCTCACGCACGTGCGTCATCAATCCGTGCATGACTTCGTCGACAACGACGCTGCCGGCAACACATGCAACAGGGTTGCCACCGTATGTGGTGCCATGCATTCCACGATCGAACAGCGCTGCGGCTTCATCGGTCGCAAGGATTGCACCAAGCGGCAGTCCACCACCCATCGCCTTCGCAACGGTTACGATATCTGGACGCACACCGTATCGCTCAAAGGCAAAGAAATCACCAGTGCGGCCAATACCGCTCTGCACTTCGTCTGCAATCACGAGGAAACCATACCGCTCCTTCAGCGCCCAGAGCGTGGCGACGAATTCGTCGGTGGCACTACTGATACCTCCTTCACCTTGCAATACTTCGATCATCACTGCACACGTATTCTCGTCGACACGCGCTTCAAGCGCATCGATGTCATTGTATGGTAGAACGATGGTATTCGGAAGGAACGGACCCATGCCCTCCTTGTACAACGGCTTGTCCATGATTGACAATGCACCGTAGGTACGACCATGAAATCCGCCGGTGAAACCAACGATATCGTATCGACCATGAGCACTGCCAAAGCGACGTGCCATCTTGATCGCACCCTCAGTAGCTTCCGCACCCGAATTCGCAAAGAACACTCGTGGATATCCTGAAGCTTCTACAAGCTGCTCGGCAAGACGCACCTGCGGCTCTTGGTAGAACACATTCGACACGTGCATGTACTT
>JAURNF010000276.1 GCA_030830285.1 Candidatus Kapaibacterium sp. | reverse complement strand
GCGATATGACGTGGTACGCGCCAGAGTCTGCTATTCGCTGGTTTCCTTCTCAGCAGCGGTAATCACGCGATACATGCCAGTAAAGAACAGTGCGAGGTAGGCTACTTCGCTCAGACCAAGAATGACGTTCACATCAAAGCTCGCGATCTGCATCATGAGGTCGATGTGGAAGAACTTGGGTAACACAAACAACACTATCGCAGCAACAAGCGTCCCCCAAGCAACAAGCCAGTCACTGCGCATACGGTATCGCGCGAAGAATGCGATCTGCGACGCAATGAGCATCAAAAACGAGATGCGCGCGAGTATCGCATGGATGCGCCAGACGCTTGGAATGAAATATGTCGCTACTGCATTAAGTACGAACAGCGCAACCGCTATCAAGAGTAATGTAGCTGGACGTGGCGCTCGTGCTCGTACGGCATGCGCGACGTAGCCAATTAATCCAACACTCGCTAGCATACCAACCAGCGATACGTGATATCCGGCAGGATTATCGACCATCGATTGAATCGTCGACAGGTCAAAGCGCGTGAGCGTGGCGTCAGTTGATGCTACCCACGTCGCAATGCCGAAGGCATGCGTGAGCGCAATCACCGCCGCACTTGTAATCACGAGGAGTCGCAGCATTGACCATGATGATGAATCGTGCGTCATGCGTTGGGGGGTACTGGGATGCTCTTCCACGTGAGCTCAACAATCTCGCGATCTGTAGGGTCTTCAATAAGTGCAATCTGTGTTGCAGCACGCTCGTACAGTTGCTTGTGTTCCTCGTGTCGTCCATCAGCATGGGCGGCTTGAGCAACAATCATCAACGTGAAGCTCGCTTCCCATCCAGCAAGTTGATTGCGTTGATGATACTCTTCGCACTTCTGTGCGTACAACCACGCGAGCGTTCCGTGTCCGCAGTACGCATGCACATGCGCTAGCAGTAACGTTGCACGAAATGCATTCAGGTCGTTCCCAACCACGGCCCAATGGTACGCAGCAGCGTGCGCTGCGTTAAGCATTGCCGTAGCATCACGTTCGGCTGGGTCATCAAGAGTTCGCTGCCAAGCCTCATTATTGGCCTCAACAGCAAAGTAGCGATGAAAACGAGCGATCTCTTCAGGGGTTGGGTGTTCCATGTCGCTTGTGAAGTTGTAAGAGTGACTACCAGACAACGGTTGCCTGTTGTGATCCCGATGTAGAGTGGATCTCAACTACATACATGCCGCGTGCGAACGTCGTGAGGTCAACAACTGCGCGACCTTGATCCCGCACCTGTTCGCTGACACACCGTCCGTCAACACTGATGATGCGTACCCGCGACTGTGGAGCTGCAACGTCAACATGGAGTTGTCCATTTGCGACAAACGCTACAGCAGTGCGTCTTTCACCATTATCGTTATCGCCGTCGACCGATGTTACACCAGGAAGCCGGAGATAGCCCGCTCCAACGGATGTGCTAATGATAACGTCGCCATTGGTTTCGCGTGTGAAACCATGCACGCTTCCCAATCCGAGCTCAGGCAAGTCGATTACCGACCACGAGCGTCCGGATGTGGTTGACATGAAGGCAAACCCTGAGTGCAGACTTGCGAGCACGACGCCGTTCTCCAACACGCAGATGTCGGGCTCGTGATTCCCACGTGGCATTCCTGTGCGGATATCGCGCGAAGCGACGCTCCACGTAGCACCGTCATCGGTGCTGATCAGAATAGTTGATGCATCAACTTCAGACTGGAACTTGTTATCAGAACGCAACAGCGCTGAGTCGATGAGCATGCGTCCAGCAATGGCGAGCACGATTGAATCATTCACACGCTGCACACGTGTAACAAATCGCATGCTGTCAGGCAGGTTTGTCACCCACTGCCACGTATCACCGTTATCGATGCTTCGTGCGATGCCGCCATACCGTACGATACCACGACGCTCATTGGTGTCCTTGTAGTCGACACCACGTACTGCTGCGAGCAGCACACCGGATGTTGTTCGTGTTGCATCTGAGAACTGTCCGCGCGGTTGCTCCACTGGCGATGTGAGCGTTTGCGACACGTACGCCCATTCACGACCGTCGTCAAACGTCATCCAGAGCGAATCTGCACCGGCGGCCAGCATGGACGATGTCAATCGTCGTACAAATCTGCTAACGCGTGGAAGTACCACATTGACTGTTTTGCCGAGCTTATAATCATACTCACCAAGCGTACGTCCGGTAAGCAGAACACGATCACCATCGCGGTAGAGCGTAGACGCACGATCGAACAGAAGCGTACGGTCTGTCTGAAAGAGGACGCTGAGCAAATCTGTCAAGCGGAATGACCGTTCGATCGATCCTCGTACATCAGGGATCACGCAGTGATCTCTCGTTGTATGCATGAGCAACGTACCATCCGATGCACGCACCGTTGAGCGCACACCGATGAACGTTGGTTCGAGTTCGTCGCCTTCGACCTTGCTTGTATGTATCCATGACGCACCAAGATCCGTTGATCGCACGACCTCACGGAATCCGCCTGTGGATACAAGAAACATGAATACACCGCGGTCGCCAAGGTATGTCAGTGGATACAAGCCATTCTGAATGACGTCGGCATCTCGAGATGCTACAGTATCTACACGGGCAACAGCACCATTCTGTAGCTCGGCTACACACCATCCCAGACCATTCACGTCAACGATCGACATGCTTGCGTTGCCATACACTCCAGACCAGATATACTTTGCTCGACCGTTGCCAACACCTGATACGAGTGGGAATGCTCTCCCAAATGGGCGGATGCAGCGAATATGTCCGGAGTGTGGACGTATCTCGAAGATCCAGCCGCGATCATCATACGCATACACCGTAGAGTCGTCGAGTAGTTGCACGCTGCCAATGGATAGTGCAACCGTGTCACCTGTGACATCGTCCGTCCATGTGCGCACGATGCGACACGATGAATCAGACCACGATTGATACACGTATAGCGCTCCCGACACAACGGTTACGACACCACCGCCTACTTCTTTCACGAAGCTTCCTCTTCCACCAACACGTGTCTGCGTCCATACCGTGTCTTTGCTTGCATCAAACCGATACATGTACGGATTACCCGTTCGATAGATCATGTTCGGCGCCGCAATCATTTCACGGGGCTCGCTCAACGGTATGCTATCAGCTGGTGGATACTGCACGCGTCGCCACGTGTTACCGAGATCTGAGCTCATCACAAGCGCGCCTGTGGAGATGTTCTCATACGCACGGATGTTGTATGGCGGGATGATCCAAAGCAGGCCACGATACAAGCCGTCTTTATAGACCATTGTATCTCGTGTGTAACCGCGCCAGGTCTCGCCGCCATCGGATGACACAAGTGCTACACGCTGATTCCATGGCGTCAAACCATGCCATAGATACCGACCGTCGGGAGCAACATAGATCGTGCCGTACTTCCCGACAACGTCAGTCCCAAGTGCGTACTGACCTTGCCAGGATGCTCCGTTGTCTTCGGTACGGTACACAGTGCCGATGCGCCAACCGACCGTCATAAGACGGTTTCGTATTGAATCTTCCGCCACTACTGCTTCGCCTGGCGTTTGCCAACCAGTTTGCATCAGTGGAATGCGTGGAAGCCAGTCGATGGACTGTGCGAAGCATGTCATTGCGAATACATGCAACGCTGCGACAACAGTCATGCGTATTGTCATACGAGTCTCTCCTTCGCGTGCTAGCGACATCTACGGCGTAGTACTGAAGATCGGCAGGATATCAACTTCGAGTGCGATATGCGCAAACATATACATCGTGCGTGTGTAGACTTCGGGCGAACTGCTCCATAATCCCGGACCACCCGAAGTGTGTTTCTTCGCAGATAGTGCGCCAACCTCCGGCCGGAGTAAGAGCCAGTGCGTCAGGGAAACCATTGCCCCCGCCATT
>JAURNF010000275.1 GCA_030830285.1 Candidatus Kapaibacterium sp. | reverse complement strand
GTTCGGTTCCAAGACGGCACAGTGTTCCGCTACAATGGCAAGCGCGAAGAAGTCATCGAACAGATTCGCAAGTTCAACCCGTCTGATGTGCGCGGCTATGAGCGCTTCTATGCGAAGACGGCAGCGATCTTTCGCGCTGGGTTCAATCTGATCGATCAGCCGTTCTCGCGACTCATCGATATGCTGAAGGTACTGCCTGATCTGATTCGCCTTCGTTCTGATCGCAGCGTTGCTGCATTCGTGAATTCCCACATCAAGGATCATCGCCTGCGTCAGGTGTTTTCGTTCCACCCGCTGCTGGTTGGTGGCAATCCGTTTCAAACAACAAGCATCTACGCGTTGATCCACAAGCTGGAACAAGAGTGGGGCGTGTGGTTTGCTATGGGTGGCACAGGTGCTCTTGTGAAGGCGCTCGTGAAGCTGTTCACAGATATCGGTGGAACGATTCGCATGAACACCGAGGTCGCAGAGATTCGCGTTGCTCGCGGCGATGATGGACGTCCGGTGACGAAGGGTGTTCGCTGTGCCGATGGCACCATGATTGATGCCGACATCGTTGTCTGCAACGGTGATGTTGCACAAGCGTATCGCACACTGATCCCTGCACGCTACCGCAAGAAGAACACTGACGCGCATTACGAGAAGATGCGCTACTCTATGTCGCTCGTTGTGATCTACTTCGGTACGAAGAAGAAGTATGAGGACATCGCACACCACGAGATCCTCATGGGTCCGCGCTACAAGGAACTGATCGAGGACATCTTCACGAAGAAAAAACTGTCTGACGACTTCTCACTCTACCTGCACCGACCAACTGCTACCGATCCATCACTTGCACCAGAAGGATGTGACTCGTGGTATGTGCTGTCGCCAGTGCCACATCTTGATTCAGGAACAGACTGGGCAACGGTCGGACCGCAGTATCGCGATCGCATTATGGAAGAGCTCGAGCGACGTTACATGCCAGACCTGCGCAAGAACATCGTAAGCGAGTACATGATCGATCCTGTGCACTTCCGCGATACGTTGAACTCGTACAAGGGCAGTGCATTCTCTGTCGAACCTATCCTCTTCCAAAGCGCTTGGTGGCGTCCGCACAACAAGAGCGAAGATGTAGACGGTTTGTACTTCGTTGGCGCGGGCACGCATCCAGGAGCAGGATTGCCTGGTGTGATGAGCAGTGGAACGATTGCAGCGCGAATGATTTCAGCTGACGTTGCTGAGCGAGCTCAGTAACGAAGTAGGTCGTAGCGCACTCGAAGTCCAGCACCGAGTGCCACAATGCCACGTCCGCTTAGCACATGCAGATTGACCTCGGGTCCGATATTGAGTCGGTCGAGGATCTCAATGTCGTAGCCAATCCATGAACTCACGCCGAGCTCACTGGCCGTGCTGTTCACGCGTTGCTCACCGTTGACGCGCCAAATGGATTCCAAGAGGTACACGCCGATCCCCGTTCCAACTTCAACTCCAAATGCACGCATCGACAGAACGAGCTGAAGTGGTATTGCTCGGAGCGATGCGTATGCGTTGGCTTGTTGAACGACGAGTTGCTCGCCAAACTCTTCAGCACTGAAGGTGGTGTACCCTGTCTGCACTCCAACGCCGAGGTAGTGGTTCGGACGCCAGATTGCACGTCCTACAAGTGACGAGCCAGTGAATCGGTCAGTCGCACTCAGAGATGTTGGAGCTACATCATACGATGTAGCCTGCACGAGCATCGAACCAACAAGTTCAACGCGATAGATCGAGTCACGCACGGCAGCGTGCATACTGCAAGCCGATACGAACAATGCGATGATAACAATGCGTTTCATCATTCGATCTGCCGTGTGTAGAAACCCCACGCAAGAAGCGTGGGATAGTTCGTGAGAATACCGTCGAAGGTGTCTTCGGCAAGGTAGCGCCGAATGAACGCTACATCGTCAAGCGTCCAGACGTACACATCGCAGCCCTGACGCTGAAGATCACGAACAACGGCAGCCTGTGTGCCAAGCGTAAACCGTGGTGCCCACACCTCCGCCTTAATGCGCAGTGCGGTTTCTGGTGCAAGCTCACAGAGCACTGGCACGGTTCCATTCAATGGGCTATCCTCATACGCACGCAGAATATCGTCGGTTGGGATCCCAAACAGAATGCGAATCTTCCTGCCCTTCCGTGCTCCGTAGTCGATCATCTCACGTTGGATGCGCAGGATCGAATCGACAACGCCTGCGGCCTTGTTGTCCAACCATATCAACGACAGGTCGGTACTATCAATCACCGCCGTTAGTGCTTCACGAAGCGTTGGTATCTGTTCACCATTGACAAGTCGAGCGGCGATGCGCAACTGCGAGAGAGTGTAGTTATCGACATTGCCAATCATGTACGGACTCGGCACCGTGCGTGCAGTAAATGTTGCATCGTGAAACACGATCGGCACACCATCCTTCGTTGAATGAATGTCAATCTCGATACCCGTGGCTCCAAGCGACGAGGCGAGCATCATCATGGGGATGCTGTTCTCGGATCTGCCGAGGCGCTCGGAGTTACGTCCACCACCGCGATGCGCGATAATCTGGAACCCGCGAAGACGTGCCTTGATAGCACCGAGTTTGCGAAGGACAATTGGTTCTGTGCGCGATCCAATACGAACTGCACCACGTAGAATCAGTCCCTTGCCGTTCCCTTTTCCCTGCGTGAGTTCACGTCCGCCCTCCGATGCGCGTACTACCAAGTCCAACCGACCCGCATCCTGATTGGTAATCGCGCGCCATGCACCAATGATGATTGCCGAATCACCCCGTGCGGCTGCTGCGCCCCCTACAAAGGTCACATTGCGCTCTGCATAGAGTCCAAGTCGACGTCCATCAAAGCGAATGGCAACCGTGTCGCCAAGACGTCCACGTCCAATGTCAACAAGGTATACACCTGCAAGAATCGTTGGCTGTGCGCCATTCGTGAGCGGTTCGGTTCCTGCAAGCTCCGCGGCATAGTCGATCACCGGCATATC
>JAURNF010000274.1 GCA_030830285.1 Candidatus Kapaibacterium sp. | reverse complement strand
CACCGACGCTGCGATTGCGGCTGTGCTGCGATGCGCATGTCACATACAAATCACCGAGTCCGGCAAGACCATAGAACGTACCCTGATCTGCACCCAAGGCAACACCTAAGCGTGCGATCTCTGCCAACCCTCGCGTCATAAGAGCCGCTTTCGTGTTATCGCCCAGGCCCAGTCCATCGACGATACCGGCAGCGATGGCGATCACGTTCTTCAGTGCCCCGCAAATTTCGACGCCAACCACGTCATCACTGGCATACACGCGAAATGCCGGAGTCGTGAGCGCGGCCTGCACTGTCTGTGCTATTGCGATGTCCGATGACGCCGCAACGACCGTTGTTGGCATGCGCCGGACCACCTCTTCGGCATGGCTTGGACCAGACAGCACGACATAGGCTGCAATGCTAGGCGCAACTTCACCAACGATCTCTGAAACGCGCTTCGTTGTGCCGACTTCTATGCCTTTGGCAACGTTGACGAGGATTGATCCAGCTACAGCACGATCGAGAATTGTACCCCGTACGAACTGCGTCGGAGTAGCGTTAATCACGATATCGCTACCAACAAGATCGTCCATAACCGTTGTTGCACGAACGGTCTCTGCAAGGTGTGAACCAGGGAGGAATGCTGCGTTGGTATGCGTCGTCGTAATCGCGTCTACCACCGCCTGTTCACGTGCCCAAATGCACACGTCATGGCCAGCATCAGTAGCTACGCAGGCAAGTGCTGTGCCCCAGGCACCAGCTCCGATAATCCCAATACGCATGCGTTATTCGCCTGACTTGCGGCGGAGAATTGCCAGATTAGAGAAGCGGCTCTCAGTCCCCTCGATGAGACGTCGCATGTTCGAGCGATGTGCGTACAGAACAAGGAGCGACAACCCGATGAGGAAGAAGACCAACGTGTGGTACCCTTCGATCGACACGCCAAGCACGTTGTATCGGAAGACCATTGTGCTCGGAATCACAATGGCGGCACCGATTGATCCAAGCGACACATATCCTGATGCGAAGAGGAGCGCCAAGAAGATACCCAGGCCTACTGCAACCTCCACTGGGGCGACGGCGATGAGCAAGCCTAGCGAGGTATTGATACCCTTACCACCCTTGAACCCGGCGAACATGCTCCACATGTGTCCGATCACTGCAGATACCCCAGCGATCACACCAACAATAGTCTCGTCTTCGAATGGCGTGCGGTTATGGAAGGGCATTTCTGTGTCGAAAAAATACGCCACAAGGAGGACGGCCACCAGTCCCTTGGCAATGTCGAGAAGCTGCACAATTGCGCCAGCCTTCCAGCCAAGCGTGCGGAATACGTTCGTGCTACCCATGTTGCCACTACCCACCGTACGAACGTCGATGCCGAAGAAGTGCTTGCCAATGATAAGCGCATTCGGGATCGAGCCGATAAGGTAGCTCTGCACAATGATGATGACGAGGCGAAGGATCGGATCCATGCACGAATTTACTACTCCGAGGGCATTTCGAAACAGGTTGCGATATCATATCACAGACAGATGTTCGTCTAAGAGGCGGTCACCGCAAAAGGACCCAGAATATGTCAGACGATGTAAAACGCAGCACGAAACTCCGACTCGAAGAAATCGACCGAGAACTGGCCGATCTTCGCACGGAGCACGCCAGCCTGAAGGCACGCTGGCAAACGGAAAAAGAGCACATCCAGACGCTCCGAGGCCTCAAGTCAGAAATCGAGGATGTTAAGGTCCAAGCAGCCGATGCCGAGCGCATGGGCGACTATGGACGTGTGGCCGAGCTTCGGTATGGCACCCTACTCGAATTGGAAAAGGAGCTCAGTAATGCAAACACCGCACTCGCTGAACTCCAGGCGACATCGGCCCTTCTGAAGGAGGAGATCGATGGCGAAGACATAGCCGAAGTGGTTGCGAAGTGGACTGGTATCCCGGTGCAGCGCATGCTTGAATCCGAGCGGTCGAAGCTGCTCTCGATGGAAGAGCGCCTGCACGATCGGTTGATCGGTCAGGACGAGGCCGTGTCGGCCGTAGCTAATGCCATCCGTCGCTCACGTGCCGGACTGCAGGATGCGAAGCGACCGATCGGTTCCTTCATCTTCTTGGGATCAACCGGCGTTGGCAAGACGGAGATGGCACGAGCCCTTGCGGAGTTCTTGTTCGACGATGAAAACGCACTCATTCGGATCGACATGAGTGAGTACATGGAAAAGCACGCCGTGTCGCGATTGATCGGAGCACCGCCGGGATACGTCGGGTATGAAGAAGGCGGACAGCTCACAGAGGCAGTTCGTCGACGCCCATATTCGGTGGTCTTGCTCGATGAAATCGAAAAGGCGCATCCAGATGTTTACAACGTCTTGCTCCAGGTACTCGACGATGGACGCCTCACCGACAGTCAGGGTCGTGTCGTGGATTTCAAGAACACGATCATCATCATGACGTCGAACCTGGGTTCGGAGCTCATGCAGGATCAGCTGCTTCTCGTTGACGAGAGCAACAGAGATGCGATTATGGCTACGCTACGGATTCAGGTGGTGGATCTTCTCCGCGCTCGACTACGTCCTGAGTTCCTGAACCGCATCGACGAGATCATCCTCTTCAAGCCGCTGGTTCCTTCCGAGGTGCAGCGTATCGCCACACTGCAGATCGCGGCCGTGGAACACCGTATGAAGGACCTTGGCATCCAGCTCGTGGTAACACCGAACTGTGTTGAGTGGCTTGGCAAGCGTGGATACGACGTGCAACTGGGCGCACGGCCTCTCAAGCGTGTTATCCAACGATATCTGGCCGATCCGCTTGCATTAAAGATCCTTGGTGCGGAAGTTCGTGCCGGCGACATTGTCACGGTCGACTGTGACGACAATGGTCGCATGAGCTTTGTAACTACCGGTACACCTGATGCTGCACTCACTCCGTGACGGACGTTGTTCTCTGCTGGTAGTGGCATTTGCCGCTGCGGTATCTCTGGCTGTTTCCCCATCGCAGGTAGCGGGTCAGGACGTTCTCACGGGTCCAACCGGATTTGCGCCGTCGACGCTTCGTAGCTCGTACCTGCGAGGAGCAACGACCGACACCACACTCCGTCCGCACACCCTGCGCATCCTCGGAACGCAGCGTGTTGGCGACGATCTGCAGGCACGCGTCGTGGTGCTCGACTCGCTTGGTAACATACTGCCTGCGGCAACGATGAACATGTCGCTGTCTGCGGTTGTGAAATGCCGCGACGCTGCACCAACGCGTATCGCGGCAACCTCCACAGAAGATGTTCGTGGTGGCTCACGGGGTTCAACCGTCATCCTCTGCGACAACTCATTGCTCGCAGGCACAACCGCACGAACAGTGGTTGCATCGCTGCGTGACATTCTTCCTACGGTTCCGGAGCGTGATAGTGTTGCAGTCGTGGTCTTCGATCACGATGTGCTCGAACTTTCACCTCTCGCACCACCATCTGCAGCAGCAGTGGCGTGTGCACCAGAGGCAGTGCCAGAGCCCGACGGATTGTGCGCGTCGTTTGCAGCACTGCGTACCGGACTTGCAATGACAGCCGAACATGAGGGACCGCGCACGGTGATTCTCGTCACATCAAGCGACGACAACGCATCGTTTAGCACAACCACGGGCGATATCGTTCGACGTGCTCGCGAACTCGAGGCTACGATCCACGTCGTACGCATCGGCACGCAAAGCCGTGCATTTCCATACCGCTATGTTTCGTCCAGCACGGGCGGACGGCTAACCACGCTGTCGCTTGATCAACTCGGCGATGTAGGTGCTGTCGTTCGTGAGATGATCTTTGGTACGTCGTCGTACCTCAACGTGCGGTTCCCGTTCGCAGCCGTCAGTGCGGCATCGTGCGGCGAATCAGCATGGCTCATGTGCAATGTCGAAGACCTCGCGGTTGCCACGCCGATGCGATCTGATTCAATTTCGATCGCACTCTCGGACCTCACCTACCGCACGTCACCAACAATCATCGCAACGTTCGCAGACACCACAGAGGTCGGACTTCAGAACTTCTATCCATTGCTGGCATCAATGGCAGAAGAGATGATGACAGATTCAACGCTACGCATCGAACTGATTGGTCACGTCAGCGACGACATCACCTCGAACGCCGACGTGCGTGCTCGTGAGCGTGCTGGCTACGTTCGCGACTTTCTCAACGCCTACGGTGTGCGAAAGCACCAGATGACTGTTCGCTCCGACGGCAGTCGACGTCCATTATACTTTTTCCAAAACGATGGCACGCAACGGTTGATGAACAACCGTGTGGAAGCTCGAATTCTTGCACCTGATCTCTACCCATTCACAATCACCGTCGATCAAGTTGAGACGGAAGAAATGGCCTACGACGAAGTGCGCCGATGGGAACAGCGATCATTCAAGGCATTCTTTGAGCTTGTCGTGGTCGACCGTGCACCGGTATATCGCATCAAGCTCTGGGGCTATCAAACGCTCGATGAAGCACGCAAGGGTGCTGCCTCAGCCAAGAAGCTGAAGGCAAAGTCGGCCATCATCGAATAAGTTATGCGCCGTGCTGTGCCTCGAGCCAGCGCTCGGCGTCAATCGCTGCCATGCACCCTGAGCCAGCTGCTGTAATCGCCTGACGATACACGCTGTCCTGAGCGTCGCCACAGGCAAACATGCCCTCGACATTTGTGTGTGAGCTCTTGCCCTTTGTGATGATGTAGCCAACGTCATCCATGTCGAGCATGCCCTTGAACAACGACGTATTGGGCTGATGACCAATGGCGACGAATGCACCGTCGGCTGGAACATCAGAGGTCTCGTTCGTTACGACGTTGCGCACGCGCAGGTGTGTGAGCTTCTTCGCACTGTTCTCTTGCGTTCCAACGTATTCGTCAACCGTCGAATTGAGCATGAAGGTAATCTTTGGATTGGCCTTCGCACGATCAACCATGATCTTCGACGCACGGAACTCGTCACGACGGTGAATGACGGTGACTGATTCAGCAAATCGCGTCAGGTAGTTAGCCTCTTCCATTGCCGTATCACCACCACCAATGACGAACACCTTGAGTCCACGGAAGAAGAACCCATCACACGTTGCACACGCGCTTACACCGAAGCCCATGTATTCCTGCTCGCCTGGCGCTCCGAGAAGCTTTGCTGTTGCACCTGTGGCAACGATCACAGCATCAGCAGTGAACTTCTCTCCACGCTCGTTCGTGAGCGTAAATGGTCGTGTTGATGCGTCAACCGAAGTGATCATTTCGTAGCGCGACTGCGCACCGAAGCGATGCGCTTGCTTACGAAACATTTCCATCAATTCCGGACCCATGATGCCGTGCTCAAAGCCAGGATAGTTCTCAACTTCCGTCGTGATCGTTAGTTGTCCACCTGGCTGCGTTCCTTCGAAAATCACAACCTTGAGATTTGCACGACTCGCGTAGAGTGCTGCTGTGAAACCGGCCGGACCTGAACCAATGATCGCGATGTCTGTGTGCTGCATAGTAGTGTCTGTCGAATACAACATGGTTAACCGCTTTGCTCGTCATCTTGCTGGGTCGCTGCAATGAGCGTCCGCGCTGTGCGCTGTAATCCTGCAAGTTTGGGTCGTTTGATCGGACTATGCCGGAACCGCTGAACGAACTCGTCGGGTTGCAAATCTACGAGGTAGGATGGTTCGAGAACGGTGACTCCGTCACGTGGGGAAAACCTCTCTTCGGAGGTCGGTGTCTGAAATCGATTCCAGGGGCACACGTCCTGACAGACGTCGCAGCCAAAGGCCCAGCCATCTAGCTGATCTGCAATTGGCAGGGGTATCTCCACATCCCCCTTCATTTCAATCGTCCAGTACGAAATGCACCTAGTGGCGTCGACCACCATGGGCTCGACAATCGCCTTGGTCGGACAGGCGTCAAGACAGGCTGTGCAGCTGCCGCAGTAGTCATCCATCGGACGATCTGGCTCGAGGTCGGCGGTGGTGATGATCACGCCAAGGAAAAACCAGCTGCCGATATCACGACGTAGGATGTTCCCATTCTTCCCCATCCACCCAATCCCCGCACGAACGGCCCATTCCTTTTCGAGGACGGGTCCGGTATCAGTGTAGCGTCGCGTCTCTGAACCTGGCGCAAGTGTGCGCACCTCGTTGCAGAGTTCGTCGAGCATTGGAGGCAGCACGACGTGATAGTCATCCCCCCAGGCATAGCGAGCAATCTTTCCAATCGCACCGTCTGGATGATGATGAGGCGTGTAATAATTCTTCGCCACGACGATCACACTGCGTGCTCCGGGGAGAATCTCAGACACGTCACGTCGCGCATCGATGTTGCGCTCCATGTATGACATCGCACCGTGGTAGCCGCGATCGATCCATGTCTGATAATGCTGCCATGCTTCGTCGCATGGCTCTGCACGCGCGATACCAACAGCATCAAATCCGCAACGCAACGCTGCGTCCTTAACCAATGCTGTTATCTCCTGTCGCTCAATCACGATTACAACGCTCAGCGCGACTGAGGGATGATTGACGCTATCGTAGCTGGCAATTCACGAGCGAGATCGACGCATGCATGTGCATGCTGAATCTCTTCGGCAGATCCATATCCATAGCGCACGCCGATTGCATGAACGCCATTGGCAAGGGCACCATCAATGTCATGGTGGCGATCGCCAATCATGACCGATAGTTCAGGAGCTATGCGCTCTTCCGCCAACACATGTCGCAGCAGGTCTCTCTTGTCGACATTCCGTCCATCGAGCTCCGAACCATACACATGATCGATATACGGCGCGAGGGTAGATACTTCGATGATCTCCCGGGCGTACTCGTGAGCCTTTGCCGTGGCGATGCAAATACGCGCACCATCGGTCTTGATCTCAGCGAGGGCTTCAAGAATGCCATCGTAAATGTTGTACTCGAACATCGGTCCATCACGGTAGATGTGTCGATACTGTGCAACCGCACCTGACAGCACATGCTGGTCTGTTGTGTTCAGATAGTGCTCAAAGATCTTCCACAACGATGCACCGATACACCACGTAAAGTCGTGATCGGCATCAAGTGTGATGTTGTGCAATACGAGGGTTTCACGAAGTGAATGAACGATCCCCGGACGTGAATCGACAAGCGTGCCATCGAGGTCAAACAAGACGAGTGAGGGTTTCATGCGTGGTTCTCAAGAGAGTTCATCGGACGTAACGATGATCATCACGTCATCAGGCATTGCTATGCGTGCCATGTACGGTGATCCATCAGCATCACGATAGATGGTTACGCGCGTATCGAGTGCTTCGAGGGCAGCACTTGCCCACTCGTCGTCGATGTCTGCAGTATAATGAAGGAATGGCACACCTTCGTCTTGCTTCCGCAGCGACAGCGTGACAAGTCCATCGGTACAGTCGATGCGCTTCGAGATATCGCCCCCGATGTCGATCAGAATGTATCCAAGACGTTGGATCCACTCAGAAGCCGCAGTGACGTCGCTCACGGGCAACACCATAGCATCAAAGTACCCAAGGATCGGACTACCCTCTCCGCTTCGCTGCTGCATGCGCTCTGGCGTTGCGGTATGAACCCACCACGTTGTCGAACACCCTCGCACTGTGAGGTCTGTCGTTGGTGTTCCTTCAAGAGCAACTTGTGCAGCGACAAGCTTATCACGTACGCTCTGGAGCGATGGTGCGAAATACCCCAACCCAAGGGTTGTTGAGTTCTCTGCAGGGACGATTGCGACAAACACTTGTCCGTCGGTCATTCGAATGATTGACGCATCACTCCCGTTATCCTCAAAACCAAGCAACCCCCACGCCTCTGCAGAGGTATGGGGGTTTGGTGATGATACGATGTAGGAGGCAGCGTGGCCGAGTAATGCCATGCGAGGGTGTCCTTACGTGCGCTTACGGCACAATGTCAATAATCACAGTACGGTTGTACATGCGACCTTCTGGGAATTCGTTTTCGAACGGCGAATCGTCTTCTCCCAACCCGTAGGCATAGATCTTGACGCCAGAGATGCCACGTGCAGAGATTGCTTCTTGGAGAATCTTCTTGACGTCGTTTGCGCGGGAGCGTGAGAGCTGGAGATTCACCTGATCTGCACCGAGACTGTCTGTGTGACCGTAGACGTAGACCTTTGACCCAGCCTTGATGTCAGGTACAATGTCGGTTTCGATCAGAGCCTTTGATCGTCCGATTGGATCTTCTTCGGCGTAATTGAACAGCAAGCGATGACGACGTGATGATCCTTCGCGATCGGTGCGCACGAGCATAAATGTCTCAGCATCCGACAACGTTGTTCCATCTGTCTTCGTTGCGATGATGTTCGCAGTAAACTGGGCAGACTTCTGATCTGGACGAAGCATGCCTGTTGGATCGAGATACTCGCTCCGACTCTTGAATGGTCCGAACTGACGGCGCATTCCATTACCGGTAATCGTCGCACTCCACGACGCGATGTCTTCATTTGTCGTGAGCTCAACAAACACTTGATGGTCCTCTTCCGCTTCTCGCGGCGAAGACAAATACACTGGTCCACCAAGCTTCGCTGGATTGTAGTTGCGGAATTGTACGCGACGATTCTCTTCCTGCGTGAACGGTACGTCGACTGCTGGCGTACGTGGTGTGCCCGACTTTGGATCGGCCGGACCTGTGGTAAGCTTGAGCTGCGACGGATCAACACCCCACGTGTCTACGAGGTAGCGCTTGACCGATTCAGCATACGGCATTGGATCCTTGCCATCTGGGTCCGAAGCGTAGAGCTCAACACTCGAGCCAGCATAGTTCTTCAAGCGCCAGCCCATGATGTTCAGCACGTGGTAGTACACTTCACGCTGGATGTATGAGCGCTCTTGCACGTTCGCGATATCATCTGCCGTGAGACCAGTGTTCTGACCGAACGTCGCCGTCTCGTCAGGTGTGATGAGGTTGTAGCGACCAGGCAGTTCTGTCTCGTCACGATCAAAGAACACGAACGCACGCAATGGGAATGCAGCACGCTCAACGCGACGTGAGTAAATGCCATCAGCTGGAATCATCACGCGGAAATACTTCTTAGGTGTTGGCATAGCCATCATGCGATCATGATCGGCATTACCAATCGCAAGGGAGATACCAGCACGAACCGACACCGTCGACAACGCTCCGTCGAATGATATTTGATCCGTAAAGTCAACACCGCGCTGACTTACCATGTATGATGTTTCGAGGAACGGTGTGAGGATCAACTGTTGATCCGTTGATGAATCTGTGAGGTACACATCATATCCTAAACCAGCAAAGCCCGACCAAGTAATGCTATGCTTAAGCGTATCTGCAGGACCCACCTCGAGGCCTGTCCGCGGTGTTCCACCCTCTGGAGTGTAGTCATAGGTCTGGTTCAAGACCAAGCCCATACCCAAACCACCAGTCACATGGAACCGACGTCCGAGATAGAACTTTACATGTGGCTCGAGCGAGATAAAGCTGTTCTTGAATGAATACTCGTCAGACAAGAACGAGCCATCTGGCTTTGTATACGTCTGATCATCACGAGCAATGAGACTTCGGCTGTCGTACGACAGGCGTGCACCAAAGAACAAATCGTTGCTTAGTGCTGTCTGAAAACTCAGTCCTCCGTACAGTCCAATTCCCGAGCCATCGTTCAATACGAGCTTCGTGAATTGCGCACCCGGACGCAGCGGATCGCCCGCTGCCCAGAGGCCATATCCTACACCGGCCATGTTGTAGTTGAGACCAAGTTGCACGCCCCATCGCGTTGGCACACGCGGCGGTTGTTGCGCAAGCAACGTGATCGATGAGATGACAGTAACACAGAGCAAAAGGAAGTGGCGGTAGCGCACAGATATCATGGCGTCCTCGATGAAAAAACTCGTCCGAATCTACCGAAAAGGCACAACGAAGTTTGCACGTAGAACTACGTAATTGTAGGTGCTTACACGTTGAATCGGAAGTACATCACATCGCCGTCCTTGACGATGTATTCCTTGCCTTCTACGCGGTACAATCCAGCATCCTTCACGGACTGTTCAGATCCCAAGCGTTCCCAATCGTTGTACGCCATTACTTCGGCGCGAATGAAGCCCTTTTCAAAATCTGTGTGGATCACGCCTGCTGCTTGTGGCGCTGTGCTGCCACGGCGCACCGTCCACGCACGACACTCCTTCTTACCCGCTGTGAAGTACGTGATAAGGCCTAGCAGACTATACGCCTCACGAATCACACGATCAAGTCCAGGCTCTTCCATGCCGAGGTCAGCAAGGAACAACTCTCTGTCCTCGGGCTCGAGGAGAGCGATTTCTGATTCAATCTTCGCACAAATCGGGACAACGATAGCCCCCTCTTCAGCTGCGCGCTTACGAACTGCGTCTACAAAACGATTACCGTTCTTGACACCTTCTTCATTGGTATTTGCAACATACATGACAGGCTTTGCTGTCAGCAGTTGTAGTGCTGCAATTGATTGCTTTGCTACATCGTCGCCTGGGTACGAGCGCGCTGGCTTGCCAGAGTCGAGATGTGCTTGCAACAGTGTGAGCAGGGCTACTTCTTCCTTCGCATCCTTATCGTTTGCACGCACAAGCTTGTGCAAGTTCGAGATGCGCTTCTCAACAGAATCAACATCCTTCAGAATCAGTTCTGTTTCGATGATGTCGATATCATGAAGCGGATCAACGCCGCCGTGCACGTGTACAACGTTATCGTCTTCAAAGCAGCGAACCACGTGTGCAACGGCATCACATGCGCGGATGTTGCCGAGGAACTGATTGCCGAGACCTTCACCCTTAGATGCGCCCTTGACGAGACCAGCGATGTCGACGAATTCAACAGTCGTTGGAACTTCACGATCGGTCTGGTACCCATCGACCAACTTCTTCAGCCGAGGGTCGGGAACGTTCACGATACCGACGTTCGGGTCGATCGTACAGAACGGATAGTTGGCTGCTTCTGCTTCGTTCGAAGTAAGCGCATTAAAGAGTGTCGACTTTCCAACGTTTGGCAGTCCAACGATGCCGCAGGCAATTCCCATGGAGATATCTTTTGTGAGTCGGTTGAGACGAATGAGACAGCAGAGTCGCCCCGATATTCAGGCGAAACCACAAAAATACGGCGAAGCGCGTTACAACTGGACCTGAAACCCGAGTCCGAAGTAGGAATCGCGCTGATCAAAGAACATGCCGTGCATGCTTCGACCATCATAGCCGTACGCACTCACAAGGATGCCGCGTCCATTCCACATCTCGGCAAACACGCCGAGCTGCGCTGCATGTGCGGGCTGAAACACGCCATTGATCCCGATCAACTTCCAATCATAGCCTCCTCGCAGTTCAAGCGACTTCGTGATCGGCATGCGCACATCGATTCCAGCTTGCGGGATAAGGGGCTCAGCACGTCTCGGTTGACGTGCCCATACGTATGTGAGGCCTGCATATGGACGAATGTACCCGATCGTCCAGCCGGCGAGGAACTCTGCAAACTCGCGGGAATACACAAATGGTCGTCGACGTGAGAACACACCTGCAGTATCGGCATACCCATCGACCAAGTGAGACGAGATATGTGCGATGCGCAATCGCGCGTGCAACGGCGATTGCGGTGCACTCCACGTGGCATTAACACCGAAGTAAAAGTCAATAGTCTCAACGGGAAACTTGAAGTTCCCTTCCGAACGCAACCGCGTATACGTCATCACGTCGGTGCCAACACGAAGCCAGCCTATTGTGCTGTCACGCACGAGTTCATCAAGATCGATCGACGTGCCGATGTCCAGGCGGAGAGCTTCCGCGCCGAACTGCACCATGCTACCGACACGAGCTTCAAGCGGATTGGCAAGGGGCGCGCGGAACGGCGTATCGTTTGCCATCGACGGAATCGATGTGACCAACACCACACAGCCGATGAGCGCAGGACGCAGCATTACGATCGGTGTGTTGCACCACGATAGATACCACGTTTCGAGCCACGAACGAAGTCAATACACATCTGAACAGCTGGATCAATTGTATGATGCGTCTCTTCGTACCGGGCAAGACCATCGGAAGTGTTGAGTCCAGTGCGCAGCAACACAGTATAGAACTCATCGATAGCTTCAATCGTAGCGGGTGTAAACCCACGGCGCTTCAGACCAACAGCATTGATGCCTTCGACAACCAGTGGCTCCTTGCCGCAAAGGGTAAACGGCGACACGTCCTTCACCACGCGCGAGCATGCACCGATCATGGAATGTGCACCGATACGACAGAATTGGTGCACGCCAGTGGCTCCACCAACGATTGCCCAATCCCCTACCTCGACGTGTCCACCAAGCTGCACGCTGTTTGCCATGATAACATGATCACCAACGACGCAGTCGTGCGCTACATGTACGTAGGCCATCAAGAGACAGTCACTTCCTACTTGCGCCTTGCCACTCGACACCGTTCCACGAT
>JAURNF010000273.1 GCA_030830285.1 Candidatus Kapaibacterium sp. | reverse complement strand
GGAACACGGTTCCGCCAGCACCGCCGCCACCAGCGCCGTCGTTCCCAGCATCAACAGCAGTTGTACCCGACGCACTAATCGTTCGAGCCATGCCGATGATCGACGGACAGCGGATGATGACGATGCCGCCACCATTTCCACCACCTGTGCCGACGCTGTTGTTGGTGTGGCCAGCGCCGCCGCGACCGCCGAGAAGAAGTCGCGGATAACCATTGATGATCGGTTGCACAGACAACCCGCCGCGACCACCGTTGTCGAAGTAACGACCGCATCCCTCGTACTGTGCGCCTCCTACACCGCCAACACCACCATTCCCGCCACCGCCACCGCCTGCGTTGTGATCGCATCCACCGCCGCCACCTGTAAACAGGGGAGCCAGACCCGAGATCTGTGTTGGCAATGCGTCGACGTACGTCTCACCCTTCATCGCAGCAGCAGGAGAATTCACAACTCCATCGGCAACATTCGTAGAGCAGGCGACTGAACCATTCCATGTTCGCCCACCTCGAAACCCAATGCCATCAGCGACAATGTTCGAATTCATCGTGAGTGTCCCGCGAACGTCGAATGCGATCACGCCACCGATCTGACCATTCCAGGGTTTCCCCGTCACGTTCATCGTTGCTACGGCATCGTCATATACAGGCACACGTACGCACTGCACAGCACCCGAGACGTCATAGGTGTGAATCAGCGGATGGACTGTTGAAATCGTTGTGCCGATAATCGTATCGATCACTGCGTATTCGGTGAGGCCAACAGACTGCGTGGCGTATGATCCGCTTACGATAGGGCCCTTCATCTGCATCAAGAGAATGCGATCACCCGAGGCAAGCCCATCGACGGTATCAACTATCACGTAGGAGCGACAGTCAACGGTCTGAATAGCAGTTACACGAGCATACGTGTTGACGATGCCACCGATCGGCGTCTGCGCGCAAAGCCCTGCCGCCATTAGGATGGCGGTGGCAACAACGACTATCGCTCTCCGAAGGTGCACCATACCCCTGTGCCTTCTGCGTAGGTTACCGAAGCGCTACAAACTATGCATCAACTGGCGGCTTTTCCGACAGTTGAAGTCCTTCCGAACGTTGCACGACGTAGTCAATTTCCCAATCGCTCTTGAACAATACCGCAGCCCGACCTTGGTCGTCATGCACCACGGGTGCATTGGTGGACGGACGCGCATCGCCAATGATCCATCGTGTGCGTGTGTATGGAAGGCGCTCTAGTCGAACCTGCTCATTGTACTCGTTTTCCATGCGCCAAGCGAACAGCTCCATTTGGAGTTCGCCAACTACGCCAACAAGTGGTACGGGGCTTCCATCCGCTTCGGTGAAGATCTGAATCACACCCTCTTCGCGAAGCTGGTCGATGCCCTTTCGGAATGACTTCGAGAAGGAGCCCATTGCAGGCCATACCTTGGCGAAGATCTCGGGCGCAAATCGAGGGAAGGACGGAATCGTGGCATTCGATCGTTCGGTGATCGTATCTCCTACCTGAAACAGTCCGGGGTTTGTCAAGCCAATCACATCGCCTGGATACGCCACGTCGATAATCTTACGCTCACGTCCGAAGATTTCAAACGGATACGTCAACTTCGTTTCGCGACCCGAGCGTGGATGATGTGCAGACATTCCGCGCTCGAACGTTCCACTTACAATGCGCAAGAACGAGATGCGATCTCGGTGCGCCTTATTCATATTCGCTTGCACCTTGTACACGAAGCCCACGAACTCGTCGCTCGATGGTTCGATCGTGCCCGTTGACATTGCGAATGGCTGTGGCGTTGGAGCAAGCTCAAGGATCGCTTGGAGGAAGTGCTCGATACCGAAGTTCGTGATTGCAGATCCCCAATAGACAGGCGTACACTCTTCGTTGAGATATGCTTCACGATTGAAGGTTGGGATCACGTGATCGACAAACTCAAGATCTTCCAACAGTTTGTCATGCGCCATATCGCCAATGGCTGATCGAAGTTCCGCACCTCGAATATCGCCGATCGAAACAGGCGCCTTATAACGATTACCAACCGTTCGCTCGAATGCGTACAACGTTTGATCGGTACGATCAAAGATCCCACGAAAATCGGGTCCGTTGCCAATTGGCCATGTGCGGGGGATTGCCGTGATGCCGAGTGTTTGCTCGACCTCGTCGAGAAGTTCGAGTGGATCGCGTGACGGACGATCCATCTTGTTCATGAGCGTGATGATAGGAATGCCACGATCGCGACAGACCTTGAACAGCTTGAGTGTTTGTTCCTGAACGCCGCGACCAGCGTCGAGCAACATGATGGCCGAATCAACGGCCATCAGTGTGCGATAGGTGTCTTCCGAGAAGTCCTGGTGACCAGGAGTATCGAGGATGTTCAGCAACAGACCGTTGTAGTCCACGCGCATTGCGCTTGACGAAACAGAGATGCCCCGCTGCTGTTCGATTTCCATCCAGTCGGAGGTTGTCGACTGGTGTTTGCCACCTGTCACAGCTCCTGCTTGGTGGATCGCACCTGAATACAGCAGAAGTTTTTCTGTGAGCGTTGTCTTGCCGGCGTCAGGGTGGCTAATGATAGCCACCGTTCGCCGACGATTGATTTCGGAAGTGAGGTCGGACATAGCCGACAAAGTTACGGCTTGCCGGGGCGTAGTGGCGATTTTTCCTCAACCTTCTTCACGATGCTGAAGAGGATCGACGCGCCAATTCGCAGGGGTGACACCGTCCATGAAGCATCCGACACGAGGTTTGTGAACATCGGCGAATAGCTGATCTCGGGAACCAGCTGCATCGTGCCGGCGGCATTCATTGGCAGGGAGTAGCGCAACCCAATCACCGCACCAGCTTGCAGAGCGCTCTTGTTTGGGAGATCTCCGCTCGTTGCGTTGCGAATTGTCGAGCCATCCTCAAACCGAACCGGTTGCGTTGGATCAGCAATACGCTCGTCTTGTGAATAGGTAGCAGAGAGAACAGTGCCTACGCGCAGACCAGCCAGAATGTCGAGTCGACCCCCAACACGATAGGCAGCTACTGGCTCGACAAACACAAATCCTTGCGACGACTCAAGCGTGTGGCGAAGTGTTGTTGATTCGACGGTGTTGCCGACGCGAATCGTCGTTGGCTCGTCTGTTGTAAACGTCGTCGATGCGGACTGAAACAGCACGCGTGTCGAGAGTTCAAGGGACGATGAAAGTGGAAGTTCAACGACGCCACCAACGAGAACTCCGGCGCCACCCGTAGATGTGTAGGAAGCACAACATGTTGGCACGGTGGGAAGCGTAAAACCCGGCGTGCCATTGACCATCATGCCGTACGCTCCCATCAAGCCGATAGAGAACTGGCGTTGATCAACGGTCATTGGGGCCGGCTCCGGCGCCTTCGTAGGCTCCGGACGAGGCTGCGTCATTGTTTCTTGTGCGAAGCTTGTGCTGAATGAACCACAAACCAAGGCGAGAGCGAGTGCGATACGTGTGATCTTCATGTGGTGTGGTCCTTATCAGCGTTGAATAACGATGGAGTTCTTGAACGTCGAACCCAGCGCTTGCGTTGTGAGGAGATACAATCCTGAGCCAAGGGTACGAACGTCGACCACTGATTGGCCAACACCAGATGCGTCAGGAGTAATCGTTCCAGATGCGACCTCGACGCCGACATAGTTCGACAGCGTCCATGTTGCCGGTGCAGTACCAGCGCCGCGAACAGCGATTGTGAGATCCGTTGATGCAGGGATAGGGAAGACGCTAATGCCAAAGCCCTCACGTTCTGGACGAAGGTGGCGATCGCCTCCAGCTTGACAGATGTCCGTGATCATCACCTTGCCATCGCGTGTTGTGACAGGCGTTGACGGTGATCCAGTCCACACAAAGTCTGTCAATGTGAGCATCGTCATGTCCGACGTCCCCAGAACCGCTGTGAAGTTCAGCGTATAGATCACACCGAGTGAATCTTGACCACGTGTGCCAGCGATATCGATCGTACATGGTGTAAGCTGTCCAGCCTGATAGCAATCTGGCGTGCCAGTGCCAGAGCCAACCACCACTGTTGGGTTGTAGGTAACCTTCGCAGTCCATGCGCGAAGGTTGTTGGCATTCAGCCCATCGGAGGAGGTAATACGAATCGGCACCGTGAAGATATCACCCGTCTTTACTGCTACTGAGTCAATTGCCATGGTGCTTGATGCAGGGCGTGTTGTTTCACATGTTCCTGTGAACGACGTTGTGGCAACGCGTGCGCATGGTCGCGCGACGGTTGCCTGAATGGTATCTGCGATTGTAGCACGGCCGCCACAGTTCACGCGATAGTCAACTTCGATCACGGCTCCTGGAAGAAGCTCGACGATGCCAGATGGACGTGAATCCATGATGAAGGCATTCGGTGTGCGGGAAACAACTGTGACGAAGAGCGTGTCGGTACCATCGTTGATGAATCGTGTTGTGCCCGTCGCATTACCTGCTACAGCACCCAGAGCGATCGCAGCATTTTCTGCGCGAATCGATGGTGTAGTCTTCACGCCGCTCACACGAATAACTTGTCGAACAGCACATGGCTGAAACTCGATAACGATACTGTCGCTCAGAACGCCATCAGCAGTTGGTGTCCATGTAACGTCGAATTCAATGCGCTGACCAGGTGCAAGTGCTTGATTGTTTGACAGCGTCGTCGTGATAGCAGTGGACGTCGTAACGGAGACAACCGACGCCGTGCCTGTCCCCTCGAACGTCACATAGCCCTTTCGGGTTGCCGACGGTGATGGTGTGCAAGCTGACAGCTCACCGAAGTCGATCGATGATGGAGTGCTAAAGGCCAGGCCATTCTTCACCGCACGGATTCGCATGTCGATGCTGACATTGCATGGTTGGACTACAGCTTTGCCACTGACATCAAACACGCCTGGTGCGGGAGGACGAACCGTACATGTCGATGTCACGCTCGACTTCGCTGGGATGCGAATCGTGCCTCCTGGATTGAAGATGACGTCGCCGCCGGATGGAGGGAATGTGAAGCTCACTTCGACAGGTGACGCATTCTCAATCGTCAACACGGTGTCGCGTTCCGTTTCACATCCGTTAAGTGTGCCAATGTCGAGATCGGTCCAGGAGAGATTGACTGTTACGTCCGACGTGATTGCATTAAGGTTTACGCGCAGCGTATCAGAACATGTACCTGCTGTGTATGGGAATTTCGCCACCTCAGCGAACGTACCAGCAACCGTCGCATCATACTGGAACACAACCACCTGCTGCGCATTCGGCTGAAGCGTTGTCGTTGCAGTTGGCGACACGATCGTGAATGGCGCTTTCGCTGTTCCTGGTAGAAGCGTAATGACATCATTGCCATTGTTGCGAATGACTGTTGAGTCGCGTTTCGCTTGTTGATTACAGATGACACCAGCGCCGAAACTCACTGTGCCAGGGACTGCCGTTGCCTTGACTTC
>JAURNF010000272.1 GCA_030830285.1 Candidatus Kapaibacterium sp. | reverse complement strand
GAGTACCTGCCTACAACTGCGGCGGCATTCCCATGTCGCGAGGCCTTTACCGACCTCATGACATCAACCGGACGGTTGACCAACTGCACGTACCGCGAGCTCACGGGCGGCATTGCCTTCCTCTACGTCGGCACCGTCAAGTAACGCTGCCTCAGATCGACTTAGTGGGCCTTCGTTAATGCAGGGTTCTCGTGTGTTGCCTTCACAACGAGCGATTGCAGCGTACGGAACTGCTGAGGTGTCGTAAGATTCCACAGCACCGTTGTTGAGCGTCCATGCATCATCATCGTCACCTTCGTCATCGGTGCATCGGGCACTTCTTCGACGAACGATGTATCAACGAGCATCAGCTTACGATCGCGAACCTCCGTCATGATCGCGCAGAGATCTTCCGGTGTGATCATTCCCCTGTATGCACCCACGCGATCGACAAAGCGTTCACCATTGTATTCAACGCGGCCATCGCCATACACCGTCGCCGAGTACATCGGACACTGTCCGAAGCACACGCCCTTCGAGATCGTCACGCTGAATGATGAGCGCGTCTCGCCCTCAACACATCGCTTTGCATAGGGGGCCGCACAAGATGTTAGGAGGAGGCAGAGGAGGATGACATGATACCGCATGGTAACCTGGGTAATGGTTTATTGATCTCGGCGTAACACATGCCTCACATCCAGAGGGGAGTTTTGCAACCGATGCAGAACATACTCTTTTACTGTTGAGGTTAACAATGATACGTCGTTGGGACAAATTCTTTACGCTGCTGTTGCTCGCATGTGCTGTGACTACCGCAGTCGCACAGCAACCTGAGCAAGTGTTGCAGTTGATTGGACGTCACACGCAGCGTCCTGCCACATTCGATAAGGGATCGGCGGAAGTTGTCACGTATGATGCTGCATCACGTACGGCGATTCTTTCTGATGCCTTCAATAACAAGCTCACATTTGTCAACATTACTAATCCAACGGCGCCGACGATCGCACGTGAGGTGCTGCTGACAGCGTATAACGGCGTCGTCAATAGTGTGGCAGTGAAGAATGGTGTCGTAGCAGTTGCACTTGAGGATGCAGCATCAAAGGCCAACCCAGGCAAGGTGTTGCTCTTCAACATGTCGGGTGTCTTACTCAGCCAGACACTCGTAGGTGCGCTTCCAGATCAGCTCACATTCACACCAGATGGACAGAAGATTGTCGTGTGTAATGAAGGTGAGCCACTCAATGACTACGTGCAGGATCCAGAGGGTTCTGTGAGCATCCTTACTGTTACGAACCCAGGAGCACCAACTGTACAGACGGTCGACTTCCGCTCGCTGAATGGACGTCAGGATTCGCTTCGTGCCATGGGCGTGCGTATCTACGGCACCAACGCAACAGTTGCGCAGGATCTTGAGCCAGAGTATGCAACCGTGACAGCCGACGGTACAACTGCCTATGTGACGCTTCAAGAAAACAACGCTCTCGCAATGATCGATATCGCAACAGCATCGTTAGTACGCATCGTACCACTTGGTTGGAAGGACTACAGCAAGGGGCTTGCACGCACACAGACGTATACATGGACGGATCGTCCGTCACTTGGTGTAACGCCAGGTGGACAGGATATCAAGCTCGGTGGATTCTCGGGTCTGTGGTTCACAGGCTATGGAGGGGGCGGAACAGACACAACGAAGCTACGATTCCTCACGCATCCAGATCGTGGTCCTAACGCAGAACCAACCGTGATTCGTGGTCAGACGCGACGTCCATTTGCCTTGCCGAACTATCAGCTCGAAGTGGTTGCGCTGGAACTTGATCGCACAAGCGGACAGGTAACCGTGCTCTCGCGCACTAAGCTGTTCCGTGCTGATGGAACGACTCCGATCTCTGGACGTCCGAATCTTCAGGCAGCAGGACAAGGCATTGCGTACACGGATGAGTTTGGTGTAGACCTCTTTGGCAATGACATTGCCAACGATCCATTCGGCGGCGACCTTGAAGGCATTGTCGTCGATGCGGCAGGCACATGGTGGATGGTTGACGAGTATCGTCCAGCCATCTACAACTTCAACAGCAGCGGCGTGCTCATCGATCGCATCATTCCACAGGGCACGGCGGCATCAGTGGGTGCGCCTGCAGGTACGTACGGAAACGAGCTCCTTCCTGCGGTGTATGCATCACGTCGTGCAAATCGCGGATTCGAAGCCGTAGCTATCGAAGGTGATGTTCTGTACGCGTTCATCCAGAGTCCGATTGATAATCCTGACTCACCGAATGATGCAGCATCGAAAGCTTCACCATGGTGCCGGATCATCGCATTTAACACCGTCACCAAGACTGTCGTGGGTGAGTATCTCTATCCGATGTTCGAGAAGGCATTCGGCTGCGATAAGATCGGCGATGCGGTTTCGCTTGGTAGTGGCAAGTTCATGGTGATTGAGCGTGACGATGCCACGGGTCTGCGCGCACGCAAGTACCTCATGGAGATTGATCTCAAGGGTGCTACGAACCTCATTGCAACTCCTCCAACGCTCCCACAAGGTCGCACAATCGAATCACTCAGCTTTGCTGAAGCAACATCACTCGGCATTCGCCCAGTCAACAAGAAGAAGAGCGTCTACCTGCCAGGTGTCGGCTATGGCACTACTGACAAGCCAGAAGGTCTTGCACGCATTAACGCACAGACGCTCCTCATCGTGAACGATAACGACTTCGGTGTGGGCGGCTCGGTTCTTCCAGCGCCACCAAACGGATCCATCACACTCAACACCGCATCGCATCCTGTTTTTGGCGTGATCACATTCGACCGTCCGAATGGACTTGACGCATCGGATCGCGACGGAGGTAATCTGATTCGTCTCTGGCCCGTGTACGGTATGTATCAGCCAGACGCAATCTCGACATTCGCTGTAGGCGGACAGACCTATATCGCCAGCGCAAACGAAGGTGATGCGCGTGAGTGGGGTTCATTTGTTGAAGAACGTCGCATCAAGGATCTCACAGTCGATGCATCGCTCACAACAGCCTATCCAACGCTACGCAGCGATTTAGGCGCAGGACGTTTGAACGTTGTGTCGAACCTCGGTGACCTTGATGGTGATGGCGACTACGACGAGCTCTATACACTTGGAGCGCGTTCATTCTCGATTTGGAATGCTGATGGCAACCTCATCTACGACTCAGGCAATGAGTTCGAGACGCGCACGGCAGCATGGTTCCCTTCAAACTTTAACGCGGGTCATACGACAAACGCACGCGACGATCGCTCCGATAACAAGGGTCCGGAACCAGAGGCTATGGCCATGGGTGTGATCAATGACAGCACGTATGCGTTTGTCGGTTGTGAGCGCATCGGACACACATTCATGTACAACGTGTCTGATCCTGTAAACCCTCGCTACATCGACTACATCAACCCACGCAACTTCGCTGTCACACCGAACGTCACAAATGTCGACAACGGTACGGTTGGTGATTTGG
>JAURNF010000271.1 GCA_030830285.1 Candidatus Kapaibacterium sp. | reverse complement strand
TCGGCACGATGAAGGTATCTGAGCAGATCGATGCTCTGGATATGATGGCAATCGACAAGGATCGATACCTCGGGATGCCACGTGTGGTGGCGGCCATTACCATGATGCCTGTGCTCGCCGTGTTTTCGAGCGTTGTGGCCTTGGTCGGAGCGTATGTGCTGACGAACTTTATGTTCGACTTCAGTCTGAGCACGTTTTTTACATCGGTACAGACCTTCTTCAATCTTGGTGAGATATCCCGCGGACTGCTTAAGTCCCTTGTATTCGGGGGCTTTACGGCCCTCATTGGCGTCCATGTAGGGTTCCGCACAGAAGGCGGAGCCGAAGGAGTCGGGAACTCCACCGTTCGGGCGTTTACGATCTCTGCCGCCAGTATCCTGGTGATCGACGCGCTGTTCGGCGTCATTCTTTAAGGCGTATCTGCCATCCTGACAGGCTTGGGACGCGATTGGCAGACCCGTTGCCAATCTTTCACTTGATAGTCGCCCCCTAGCCGTCTAATTTCGCGTCCCCATCGATGATGTTAGCACTCACACACGAAGAGTGCTACCATGTTCGTCAATGGCCATCGTTGAACTCAACCACATTATCTCACTAGGAGGATTCTATGAATCTCACACCATTGCACGACCGCGTACTTGTGAAGGCAGCGGAAGCAGAAGAAGTAACAAAGGGTGGCATCATCATTCCTGACACGGCGAAGGAAAAGCCAATGCAGGGTGAAATCGTTGCTGTTGGAATCGGCAAGCAGACGGAAGATGGAAAGGTCACACCACTTCAGGTGAAGGTTGGCGACAAGGTGCTGTATGGCAAGTATGCTGGTACAGAAATCAACGTCGACGGTGGCGAGTATTTGATCATGCGCGAAGCAGACATCTTCGCGATCATTAAGTAAGTCCGCACTCCACGAATCCCATTCGCAACACAATCTCACAGGAATACATCAATGGCTAGCAAGATCATAACGTTTGACGTCGATGCGCGTGCAGCTCTCAAGCGCGGCGTCGATCAACTCGCAGATGCAGTAAAGGTGACACTCGGACCAAAGGGTCGCAACGTTGTCATCGATAAGAAGTTCGGCGCTCCAACAATCACCAAGGACGGTGTAACGGTTGCGAAGGAAGTTGAACTCGAAGATCCAATCGAGAACCTTGGTGCATCGATGGTGCGCGAAGTTGCTTCGAAGACAAGCGACATCGCTGGTGACGGCACGACAACAGCTACGGTACTTGCACAAGCAATTGTTGCTGAAGGTCTGAAGAACGTCACTGCTGGTGCAAACCCAATGGACCTCAAGCGTGGTATCGATATGGCTGTAACAGCCATCCACGAAGGTCTGCGCGAACTCTCACGTCCGGTTCCTGGTAAGAAGGAAATCGCACAAGTCGGTACCATCTCTGCGAACAACGATCCAACAATTGGCAATCTGATTGCTGATGCAATGGATAAGGTTGGCAAGGACGGCGTGATCACCGTTGAAGAAGCAAAGGGCACAGAGACATCGATGGATGTTGTCGAAGGTATGCAGTTCGATCGCGGCTACCTTTCGCCATACTTCGTGACAGATGCCGACACGATGGAGTGCGTTCTTGAGAACCCATACATCCTGATTCACGACAAGAAGATTGGCGCAATCAAGGATCTGCTCCCGGTCCTCGAGAAGACAGCGCAATCAGGTCGCGGTCTGCTCATCATCGCAGAAGACATCGAAGGCGAAGCACTCGCAACACTCGTTGTGAACCGTCTCCGTGGCACACTCAAGATCGCAGCTGTCAAGGCACCAGGATTCGGTGATCGTCGCAAGGCGATGCTCGAAGACATCGCAGTGCTCACAGGCGGCACAGTGATCTCGGAAGAAAAGGGCTTCAAGCTCGAGAGCGCAACACTGCAGCACCTCGGCACAGCAAAGCGCGTTGCAATCGACAAGGACAACACAACAATCGTTGAAGGGGCTGGCAGCTCAGACGATATCAAGAAGCGCATCAACGAGATCAAGTCGCAAATCGAAAAGACAACAAGCGACTACGATCGTGAGAAGCTGCAAGAGCGTCTCGCAAAGCTCTCCGGTGGTGTTGCTGTATTGAAGATCGGCGCAGCGACGGAAGTTGAAATGAAGGAGAAGAAGGCGCGCGTTGAGGATGCACTCCACGCAACACGTGCTGCTGTTGAAGAAGGTATCGTTCCTGGTGGTGGTGTTGCATACCTGCGCACACTGGGCAAGCTTGACTCGCTCAAGACAGAGAACAATGACCAGATCACGGGTATCAACATCATCCGTCGTGCAGTGGAAGCTCCAATCCGTCAGATCCTTGCCAACGCTGGTTTGGAAGGTTCCGTGATCGTTGCGAAGATCAAGGAAGGCACCGGCACATACGGCTTCAACGCATATGCCGAGAAGTTCGAAGACCTTCTCGAAGCAGGTGTGATTGATCCGACGAAGGTAAGCCGCGTTGCTCTCGAGAATGCAGCATCTGTTGCATCACTCCTGATCACAACAGAAGCCACGATCGTCGAGCGTCCTGAAAAGGAAAAGGCTGCGCCAATGCCACACGGCGGCGGCATGGACATGTACTAAGCCGCGAGAAGATCACGTAAACCCCACACCGCCAGATGCTCCGCATGGAACATCTGGCGGTTCTTTTTTGTATTTACGCACATGATGTCTCCTACACTTCGCAGGATCCTCGGATCCATCACGGGTATCGTTACGGCAATGGCCGTGATTATGCTCGTCGAAACACTTGGACATACGCTCGCGGGTGGACCTCCCATGCCGGATGTCAACGATGCCGCAGCTGTTGCAGCCTATGCGGCAGCCCTGCCATTGGGATCGCTCCTTGCAGTGCTCATTGCATGGGTTGGCGGCACCGCAGCCGGCGTGGTGGCTGGTTCCTTGGTTGCCCCAGGACGTCAGGGCTTCATTGCTATTCTGGTAGGTGCCGTGGTGATGCTTGGGACGATCATGCAGGTGACGCAGTTCCCACATCCAACGTGGCTGATTGCGTCGAGTATCGTCGGGATCCCCGCAGCGGCATGGCTGGCGATGCGCGCGATGCAGCGGTAGGTACCACGCATTTTCTTACCTTACACACGAACTCAGAGTCTTCGTTTTTTCACTCCCTCTCCCAATGCAGTACGTCGACGCACATACGCATCGTAGATCACCCAAGGATACTGTCACCTCACTGGTGAACATTCGCATCACGAGTGCGACGGAAGTCTTCGAAACAGATGGTATCTGTACCGTTGGACTCCATCCGTGGGATGTGAACGAGGATTGGCGCGATGCATTCGACATCGTTGAAGAGTTGAGTGGGGAAGAGTTGGTTGTTGGTATTGGCGAGTGTGGACTCGATCGTGCGAGCAATGCACCGTGGATTCATCAAGTGGATGCATTCGAATATGTCGCCGATCTGGTGGAGCGCGTTTCAAAGCCGCTCGTGATCCACTGTGTGAAGGCTCATGACGAGCTCTTGCGCGTGCACAAGTTCATCGACCCGATTCAGCCGTGGGTATTGCACGGGTTCGTGAAGGGTGCAGACCTCGCTCGACAGTGTCTTGATGCAGGCATGATCCTGTCGTTTGGCGCTGCAGTGCTGAAAGAATCATCATCACTTGTCGAAGCAGTGCGTCTGTGTCCAGCCGATCGGTTCCTCTTGGAAACCGATACTGACGATGCCTCCATCGAAGATATTTATGCCGCCGTCGCAACGATGCGTGGCGTACCGCTTGAGGAACTATGCGCGACCCTGCAGCAGACTTTCGACACCGTCTTCAAGCGATGACCGACGCGGGATGGACCTCCCGCACACGCCTGCTCCTGGGTGATGAAGCTGTTGATCGATTTGCACGCTGCCATGTCCTTGTCGTTGGCATGGGCGGTGTTGGTTCGTATGCAGCAGAGTTTATCGCTCGCGCCGGCATCGGACGGATGACGATTGTCGATGGCGATGTCGTTGATCCATCAAATCGCAATCGACAACTACCAGCACTCACCACAACCGAGGGGTTGTACAAGGTTGACGTGATGCGTGAACGTCTCCGATTGATTAATCCGGAACTCCAGATCGTTGCGCTCAAGGAGTTTGTTACTCCCGAACGGATCGATCGACTTCTCGCTGGTTCGTATGACTACATCGTTGATGCAATCGACTCGCTGGCACCTAAGGTGATGCTGCTTACGCGAGCGCACCAAAAGAACATGAAGATTGTGAGTTCGATGGGCGCTGGTGGTAAAACCGACCCGTCGATGCTTCGCGTGGCCGATATCGATGAGACGCAGAAGTGCAAGCTTGCACGCTTCGTTCGTAAACGACTCCATCGTGTTGGTATTCGCACGGGCATCACAGCTGTGTACTCACTCGAAGAGACCAACGCCGACTCGTTGATGTTTACCGACGGAACGAATTATAAGAAGTCGGCCTTCGGCACCGTGCCGTACATGCCGGCTGCGTTTGGTGGTGCATGCGCGAGCGTTGTGATTCGCGATCTGGCAGCACGTCCATGATTCGTCATGCCCACCTGATTGGATTTGGATTAGCTGGCGCACTCTTGATGCGTCAACTGCAGAAGCGCGGCGTGCGCGTCACCGTCAACGATCGCGTTGATCCACAATCATCATCACACGTCGCTGCCGGAATGATCACCCCGATCACTGGTCAGCGTGTGAAACCAACGTGGCGTGGACAAGAGCTCCAGGAGTTTGCGCGAAGGACATATGCAGAGCTCGAGCATGACCTCGGCATATCACTGTGGAAGGACTGGTCGCTTGTCCGTGTGTTCCGTACCGATACGATGCGCACCTGGTTTGAACAGCGACGTGATACAGGAGAACTCGAGCAGTATTCAGTTGAAGCCCTCGATCCAGGCGTTCATGACGGAATCGAGATGCCGTATGGTGGTTTCCGCCACGCGGGTGTTGCAACAGTACAGATGCCAACGTTGCTCTCTGCACTGCGCACGAAGCACGTCGAGATGTTTGTCGATGAGCCCGACCTTTCTGCAGATGTCGTCGTTACATGCACTGGAGCCGCAGTTCTCGAAGATCCGCGATGGTCGTGGCTTCCGATCGAACCATCAAAGGGCGAGATCCTCGATGTGCGCATCGAAGGTGATACGTGCGACTACATCCGCACCAACGGCACATGGATCTTGCCGTGTGGCGATTCCATCTTCCGCATCGGCGCAACGCATGATTGGGACGATCGTGATCCTCGGCCGACCGATGCGGCTCGCACATTGCTGCTGAGTGAAGCGTCGAAGATGGTTGCTGGCGACATCACCGTACTCGATCAGCGCGCTGCACTTCGTCCGTCTACCAAGTACAAGCGTCCACTCGTGGGACGTCACCCTGTGGACATTGGACATGCGGTGTTTACGGGCCTTGGTACAAAGGGCGCACTGCAGGGACCGTGGGCATCACACCAGATCGCTGAGCATCTCGTCAATGGTGCCGATCTCGATCCTGAGATTGCGATCACCCGCTGGTGGAACCCATGAAGTCGAGCTCAATCCTGTCCTACGTCCACACCCTCCTGCGCGCCACTATCTCGCCCGGAGATGTTGTGATTGATGCAACAGCTGGGAATGGACACGACACGCTGTTCCTCGCCACGTGCGTTGGATCGTCGGGCTTTGTGTATGCCTTCGATATCCAGTCCGCCGCGCTCCACGCAACCGCAGCCATCACAGAGAACGCCGGCGCTGACATTCGCCTGCGCTTGGCCGGACATCAACACATGGCTGAACACGTAGACGCAGAGCACCATGGCGGCATCCGTGCCGTGGTGTTCAACCTCGGATACCTTCCTTCGGGTGACAAGGGAATAACAACCACTGCTGATACCACAACAACCGCTGTTCAGCAGGCAATCGACCTACTTGCACCAAACGGCGTGCTCGCAATCGTCTGCTACCTCCACGATCAGGGTAGGGTCGAGTACGACGCGCTCCTGAGCGTCCTTGCCGCACTCCCGCAGCACCAGGCAACTGTCCTCGAATGCAGATTTCGTAATCAACAGGGGAATCCTCCCGTCGCATTCGTTGTTACCAAGCAACCACACACGAAAGCAACATCATGAACATCCTCGTATCTCTTCTCCTCACGGCATTCCTTGTAATCCCTATGGCACCTGCAACAACACTCAACGACTTCACTATTGCCACGATCGATGGCAAGCAGCGCAACCTCGCAGACTATTCGGGCAAGGTCGTGCTCGTTGTTAATGTTGCCTCCTTCTGCGGTTACACGAAGCAGTACGCAACACTCGAGCAACTCTACCTGCGATACAAGGATCAGGGTCTGGTAATCCTCGGCATTCCTGCAAATGATTTCGGCGCGCAGGAGCCAGGTACAAACGAAGAGATCGCAGCGTTCTGCGCTACGAAGTACAACGTGACGTTCCCAATGTTCGCGAAGATGACGGTCAAGGGTGCATCGAAAACTCCACTCTATGCGTGGCTCACAAGCGGTGGTGGCAATGCGTCGCTCGCCGGCGAAGTAGGTTGGAACTTCGAGAAGTTCCTCGTTGGCAAGAATGGCGCAATCATCTCCCGCTTCAAGAGCAATGTTGAACCACTCTCGTCAGAGCTCACATCTGCAATTGAAGCAGCGCTTGCAGCGAAGTGATTCTTAGGCTTGTGTCAAAGCAAATCACTCGTGTCGTAGTTTTGGGGCTGTGAACCCTCTACGACTCAATACGCTCCTCGATCTGCCGTATCCGCTGGTGCTTGCCTCGCAGTCGCCACGCCGTTCGGCGTTGCTCAAGCACATCGGCTTCGAATTCACGACGGTGGTGCCTGATGTCGATGAAGATGCCGTGCCAACCGACGGTGAGCCCTCGGCGTATGTCGAGCACCTGGCGCTGCTCAAGGCGCAACGTGGTGCGTCAATGATCGATCATGATGCGATCGTGATTGGCTCGGACACAACGGTCGTTCTCGATGGTATTGTGCTCAATAAGCCAACCGACGCTGCCGATGCACATCGTATGCTCCGCATGCTGAGTGGTCGTACCCATACGGTGCACACCGGACTTGCCCTCGCTACACGTAGCGCGCATCCGCGACATGTCTGTGTGTCGCGAGCAACCGACGTAACGTTCCGTGAGCTGTCCGACGCAGAGATTGCAGCATACGTTGCTACAGGATCGCCGCTCGACAAAGCAGGTGCCTACGGCATTCAGGATGACTTCGGCGCGGTGTTCGTGTCGTCGGTTCATGGTTGCTACTACACCATCGTCGGTTTGCCGCTCGAACTGCTCTATACCACACTGCGATCATTCGTTGCGCAGGAGCACGTGTGAAGAAGCGCGACATCTATCACTGGACGCTGCTGGCCCCCTGGCTCGTGACACTTGGCGTGTTCTGGGTATATCCGCTGGTGTATGCATTGGTACTGAGTTTCTCGGAGTACCGCACGCTCACGAACGAGATCACACTGATAGGGTTCGATAACTACACGCGAGCATTTGCTGACGAAACGTTCTGGCGGGCACTGTGGAATACCGCAGTGTTCACGGTGGGCACAGTGCCCGTAACCACGGCGTTGGCCCTGTTGCTTGCAACCGCCGTGCGACGTCAGCACCCGAAGCTTGCAAGCGTATTCCGTGCATCGTTCTTCCTGCCATCGGTGACGTCGCTCGTGGTGATTGCGCTGGTGTTCACAAACCTGTATGCACGTGACGGCTATGTGAATGTGCTGTGCGGTATGATGGGCATTCCGTATCCATCGAATGGATGGTTGCTGGATCAACACACAGCGCTAGGTGCCATCATGGCAATGGATGTGTGGATCTCAGCGGGATACTACATGGTGCTGTTCCTCGCAGGTATGGAGGCAATACCGAAGGATCTCTACGAGGCGGCAGAGCTTACCGGAGCAAGCAGGTGGCAGCAGTTCTGGAAGATCACACTGCCAATGTTGCGTTCAACGATGCTCTTCGTTGTTGTGATCAACAGCATTAAGTCGTTCCAGATCTTTGTTGAAGTCTACGTCATGACCAAGGGTGGTCCACTCGGATCCACCACAACGCTCGTGTATGAAGTCTACCACCAGGCCTTTGAGCAATCGGATTCGATGGGCTATGCGAGTGCGATTGCGTATCTGATCTTCATCATTCTTCTTGCTGTGTCGTCTGTTCAAATGCGTCTTCTACGGGTTCGATCATGATTGTTGGATTGATAGCGATTGCCGCTGTTGCGTATCTGGTTGGGTGTATTCCAACGGCGTGGATTGCATTGAAGCTTCGCAATGGGAAGGACATTCGAACAGAAGGCTCCGGCAATGTTGGCGCACGAAATGTGTACGACGTAACGGGAAGCACAGCGCTTGGAATCGTAGTGGCCGTAGTGGATGCACTCAAGGGTGCTGCAGTGATGGCTGCAGTGCTGTGGCTTCATCCAGATTCGTTCTATGCTGCAGCCTTCGCGGCCGTTGCCGTTGTGGCGGGGCATGCATGGAATGTGTTCCTTCGCGGGAAGGGCGGACGTGGTCTCGCCACTGCGCTGGGTGTGTTTGCTGTGCTTAATCCAGCGTTCATCATCATCTGGGGTGTGGCATATCTAACGGGGTACTACGTTGTGCGTCGGAACATGCATATCGCAACGATCGTGGCCTGTATCGGCGCAGCAGCGCTTGCATGGAGTACGCCCGATAATGCGATGACAGCGACCACGCGCATGGTGATTCCAAATGCAACTTCAATGCGCGTTTTGATCGCGGCAGTGTGTTTCGTCTTGTTCGTGCGACAGATTGAGCCAGTGCGAGAGTTTCTTCGCACGTCAGGGTTTAGCGACGACGAGTAATCTCCGCGTGAATGCGCTCAGCGCCGTGCACGACGTCGCGTTCGTCAAGGACGACAAGCAGTGACGTATGCGTAGCGCCCGACGTCACGGTACGTACGTGGCATCCATCGAGCTGCTGCATTACACGCGCTATCTGGTCCGACGTCCATTCTCCCGTGCTGCACACGGCCAATACACCACATGGGGTAGCATGAAGATCATGTGCCTCACACAATGCTGTAAATGCCTGTGCGTGTTCCATCGTTGTGCAGCGAACAACCAGTGCTCCGCTATCGATCGCATCGGCACCTACAACCACCGCACCGTCGAGTCCACCCGCTGCGCGCATACGCGCCAGGACAGTGCTAGACGCAAGCACATGGCGACAATCGCGAAGCATCGACACAGCAACGATATGTGCATCGCTCGGCGTTGGGTCAGGAACAATCGTCGTACCCGGCTCGGTTGGAGCAAACGTGTTGAGGATACGAACAGGGATCGCGGCAGACACCGCAGGCATGATCGTTTCGGGGTGCACGACCTTCGCGCCGTAGAGCGCTAACTCACGCACATGTTGGAAGCCAAGCGTTGGGATTGGTGTTGCAGCAGGGATCACACGTGGGTCGCACGTATAGATGCCGCTAACGTCCGTCCATATCTCGATCGCCGTTGCATCGCATGCCCAGCCAAGAATCGCAGCAGTGTAGTCTGACCCTCCGCGACCAAGCGTTGTTGTGCGATGGTCGACTGTTGCGCCGATGAAGCCTTGCGTAATGATGAGCTGCGCATCGGTGGTGCGTAGCGATGCGCACTGTGTACGCGTCGTCGACATGTCGACGCCCGCGCTCCCATACCTCGCGTCAGTGCGAATCAGCGCGCGCGCATCCACCAACGCCGTGTTGATGCCATTGTGCACGCATAATGCATGCAGAATGGTCGTGCTCAGACGCTCACCGAATGACACTACCGTATCGCGTGATTCATCTGTGCACTCACCAAGAATCGCAAGTGCGTCGAGATACGTTGCAAGCTCGTCGAAGAGCTCGTCGACTCGCGCATGTGCTTCGCTCGTGACCGATATAGCTTCGTCGATGATCGCATGGTGACGTAAGCGACAGTCGCGTTCGGCTTCAGCATCGCGTTGCGCTGCAAGTGTGAGAAGCGTATTGGTTGTGCCCGACGTGGCTGAAGCAACAGCGATGACGGATCCATGTTCGGCTACCCGACTGCTGAGAATGCGTACGACCTGTTGCATCGCATGTGCGTCGCGAACAGATGTGCCACCGAACTTTGCGACCAGCATTACTCCTCAGCTCCGAAGAACGTCGACAGGTGCTCTGCCTTTGGTACGTGCACAACGATGCGATCTTCAACGAGTGATGCTACGGCCTTCTTCGCGCGTGCGAGATCGACGCCACGTCGATACGCGAAATGCCAGATATCCATCGGACCGGTCGAGATCTCAACCGTAAGTGCTTGCTCGGGCGACAGTGAGCCACCCGCAAGAAATCGCGAGCGTACTGCTTCGACGAAATCCGTTGATTCACGATCCAACAACATGTCGGGCGTGAAGAAGTAATTGTCAACGGTCTGCAGATCGCAAATAGGGAAGGCTCCTTCCGTACCAGTGCCGCGAAACTCAGGCAGAAACGCGAGCGACACGGCGTAGAGTTGCTCGGGAGCTTCTGACCAAAGATCATTCCACACCGGTGGTTCGGCTTCGCGCAGCCAGTCGTGAAATGCGCGCTCGTGCGAAGGCAGGAGCATCAGCGTTGTTGAACCGAACTGCTCGATCAACGCAGCCGCATCCTCTTCCGACATTGATGCAAGCTCTTCGTCAGTAAACTCAATCGGCGAACCTGTTGACGATGCGTGTTGCGCACGTTCGATAAGTGTTGTGCGGTTGGTCATGCAGCAGCATGCTCCTTCCGACGCTTCAGCCACATGCCGAGTCCGGCCAAGCCAATCAGTGCAGCCGCAAGATTTGATGCGATGCTAATCGTACGACCTTGTGCAAACGATGGACTCTCGAAACGGAACTCCACCGTGTGCGAGCCAGCAGGCACAACAACACCGCGCAGAAGGTTGTTAACCTTCACCATCGGTGCTTCGGTACCATCAACGTATGCATGCCATTCGTCGTAGTACACTTCGCTTGCAACCAACAAGCGGGAAGTAGTTGACGTTGTGGCAATCTTCATTGCTTGATTGCTTGCGCGTGGTTCCACGCGCACGGTTGCAGTTGAATCAACACCTGGTTGCACAGAGAGTGGCTCGGCAACAAATGCTGTTGTGCGCGCATTAAAATCTCCATCGCGGAGGTGGTTCAACACCGTGCGTGGGTTTGCCTCAACGCGGAGCGTGTCGACGAACCATGCACGTGGAAGCATCGAGCGATTCTCATACACCAAGGTTTGTCCGTCGGACGATTGAAACACCGGCGCAACGTTCTGATACAGCGGCTGATCGACGATGATGTACTTCACATTCAACATGTCCCACAAGAATGGGTTGTAGATCGCCGAGTTGCCCGGCATTGGCTCGCGTCCCGGACCAGGTCCGGCGACATCAAGCATGTCCTGATAGATGCGAAGCTTTGCTGACGAGTACCCATGCACGTGTTCAACGAAGTGGTACGCCCACCAGTTCGGCGTTGGCATCCGTGTGAGGTCGGCGATGCGAGCCCCCTTCACATTCGTTGTGATAAAGTTCACGAGGTCGCCGCGCGACTCGAACACGTTCTTCTCGGGTGTGCCCTTTTGCGGCTCGTATGGACGCTTGTCCACGCGCCAGAGATCGACCACGAGGAGCAGGATGAACACAGACATTGCGATCTGTGGCGTTACTGTGCCGCGCACAACGAGGATCACCAGAAGTGCGAATGCTGCAAGCACCAGCGCGCTTGTTCGTGCGTCGCTACTCATCTCCGAAAACGTGAGCTCGGCGCGATCATTGCGATAGCTGATGTACTGCGGATTCGAGCGTGTTTGTCCATCGACCTTTTCGTCGATCGCGTTCGACACCTTTGTTGTGTACGATGTTTCGCCTGTCGACATAAACAGCACGAAGGCGATCGCTGCAGCGCTTGCGATTGCAAGAACCTTCACGCGTTGCTTGTTCTCGGTTGACGAAGCACCGTGCCACGACACGAGCGATGCAAGTCCGTAGCCAGCGAGGACCGGCACGGCGAACTGCAACAAGCAGAGCGCCATGGAAGGGGCTCGGAACTTATTAAACGCCGGTACGCCGTGATAGAAGATGTCGTACAAGAGTGGCGCGTTCTTTCCGAAGGAGAGCAGCAGAGAGAATACACCCGTGACGATCAGGAAGATCACGAACGGATCGCGACGGTAGTTCCATGCGCCGATGATGGCCAGCAGGAGAACGCCGATGCCCATGTAGTTCGCGGCATCTGTGAAGGGCATCTGACCCCAATAGAGATTGTCGCGTTGTTCCTTCTTCGAGCCAGGTGCTGTTACACCCAGATTACCGAAGCCATAGTAGTTCGGGATCAGGAACGTCAGTGTTTCTTCGGGAGAGAATGACCAGTTGGTGGCGTATTCGTAATCGTTGCCACCGGTTTGATCCACTTGCTGTGTTTGTGATTGCACCAGTGGTGCAGAGCCACGCGTTGATTCCGGTGTGTACTCGCGTGTAGCGAGGAACATATCCGCGTGCATACCAAGCGCGATCACACCAGCGATGGCGAGTCCGCCCCCTGCCTTCACCACATCAAGCCAGCCCTGCTTTGAGATGGCACGTGCAACGAGCTCTGTGACCATGTAGAGTGCCGTTGCGCATCCGATGTAGAACATCATCTGCGGGTGTGTTGCTGTAACGAGCACCACGAGAGGGAGGATCAACAAGAACAGATTCGCCAGCGTGAAGCGTTCACGGAGACGTTCAAGGGCGAGGAGAATCCACGGAAGTGTAGCCATCGACACAGGCTTTGTGCTGTGTCCGATCATGATCCACACAATCACGAACGTGCTAAACACTGCAGCCAGTGACGAGAACACGCCGATCAATCGATCGTGTCCCTTCACACGCATCAGCGTATACACACCCCAGCCATAGATCGTGTACCACATGGCCAAGCGCCACGTATCGTTGCCTGTTGCATCGCCAAGGATGCGCGGAATTGCAAACAGGAGCTGTCCGAGCATATCCCACGAGCGATCGCCGGCGGCAAGGAACGACGCAAGCGATGGCATGCCCGAAAAGATATAGGGCATCCAAAGAGGGAACTCGCCCGCATTCTTTGCTTCTTCGAGGTACGGAACGAACGAGTAGAAGGCAAGGTTGTCGCCTCCGCTCATGAAGTTCTTTCCGCCAAACAACGCGTCGGCAAAGAAGACAACAACGGCGAGGAAGATGCCGCCATAGGCGAGTGCATTCTTCCACAATTCAGATGAGTCGTTCGAGGTGCGAGACGTGGCAGGTGATGCCATGAATACGGCTCCGTAGTGAGATGGATGACTGTTGGCAAAAGTACGTATGTTCCAGCATCACAAGTCAGCGAGGGGTGCATGATTGATTTATCACCACATACTACGCCGCTAACATTCGAAGACGCTGCGCACCTTCTGCGGCGCACCACGCTTGGTGCCACTTGGGATGGCATCACCCAGCGGGTAGGACAGTCGGCTACTGCAGTGGTTGCATCGCTGTTGAATGTCCCCGAGTCTGCACCTGCCGAGCCAGCATGGGCGAATCAACCTCCAGAGGTGACTGACTTCGCAATGGCTGCAAAATTGTGGCCCGAGCTGCAACAGTGGTGGGCGAACATTGCCATCACGCGAGGTTCGTTGCGTGAGCGCATGGTGATGCTCTGGCACAACACCTTTACGACCGACTACATCACAGCGTACTATGCGCAGTGGATGGTAGGACAAAGTCGCATGCTCCGAGCTAACGCCTACGACTTCCGAGCGCTTGCAACAGGGATCATCGCCGACCCAGCGATGCTCAGGTACCTTAACGGCGATCAGAGTATCAAGGGCAACCCCAACGAGAATTTTGCGCGCGAGTGGTTCGAACTGTTTACGCTTGGGGTAGGTAATTACACGGAACAGGATATTGTTGAAGCATCGCGCGCCTTCACGGGTTGGAGAATCACTGGCTTGAAGGGCACATACACGCGCGGGCTTGCCGATCTTGGCGAGAAGACCATTCTCGGCCAGACTGGATCGTGGGAATGGCAGGATGTGCTGCGTATCACGCTCGATCATCCCGCCTGTGCACGCTGGGTAGCAGCGAAGCTGCTACGCACCTTCGTTACATACTATCCAACCGACGAGGACATCGAGGCGGTTGCGGCACTTGTGCGGACAAACAACTACGATCTTTCGAAGGTGCTAGCTGTATTGCTATCGTCGAAGGGGTTCTTCGATCCAGCGATACGGAGCTCGCTCATCAAGAGTCCGGCCGAACTTGTGATCGGACTTGCCGCGATGTGCGATGCGATGTCCATCGATCGATCATACGTGGTTGCGTCGATGACGCGGTTATCACAGGAGCCGTTTTATCCGCCCACCGTTCAAGGTTGGCAGGGACATCACGCGTGGATTACCACATCGACGTTCCCGCTGCGGCAGCGCTATGCCGAGAGCTTCATCGATGGTAAGCAATCGGGCGTGGCAACAACGTTGACTGATACCGCAGGGAAGAAACTCACACCTGACGTAGTAGCAGTTGTGCGCGGACTCCCAAATCCGCAGGATGCAGTGAAGGTGGTTGAAGACATGGCTCGTCTCATGCTTTCAATGCCCATTACTCCGCAGCAGCGCGATGTACTCCTCGAAAT
>JAURNF010000270.1 GCA_030830285.1 Candidatus Kapaibacterium sp. | reverse complement strand
TGACCGAACGTCAACGGCTTGAACAGGAGCTTGACCAAGCCATCAAGGTGGAAGATTACGAGGCCGCTGCCAGAATTCGAGATGAACTTCAGCAACTCGATCGATGATCTTGAACCAATTTGTATCTTTGTAGCCCGAAAGGCGCCGGAGTAGCTCAGGTGGTTAGAGCAACGGAATCATAATCCGTGTGTCGGGGGTTCAAGTCCCTCCTCCGGTACAACCAACCACGGTTGCCCAGCACAACGAGACCCACGGGTCTCGTTGTTGCGTTAGGGGGTAGACCGATTGAGAACGTCGAGTGCCCTGCGCTCCGCTGGGATACGCACCCCAAGTAACAGTGCAAGATTTAGGATGGTCCCGACTGCAGCCGTAATGGGTGCGTTCACGAGGAGCGGTACCGCGATGAACTCCATGATCACAGCCACGTAATTTGGATGCGGTACCCACGCATATGGTCCGCGCGCTACACGATGTTGACCCGGAACTACGATGATTCGTGTGTTCCACGCATCACCGAGCGACGAAATCGCCCAGTACCGAAGAATCTGCGCGCAGACAAACACAGCGGTCCACATCCACCAGAGACCAGCAACACCAATCGTTGGTGCGACAGAACTCGCAGCAATGAAGCCCTCGATGTTAAACCCGAGAAACCACGAAACGTGCAGCAACACGATCACGGGGTAATGTCCCCTGCCAAACTCAATACCTCCTCGTCCCTTGGCACGACGTTCATTGCGGCGCGCAAGCACGAGCTCACTGATTCGCTGGAGAACAAGCACCACGGTGATGCACTGCAGAAGAAGGATAGGTGTCATCGTGGAATCACAAGAATGATGGTTACGGCGATATCGTTAGAAGCAGAAGCTCAGAGCTAAACCCCGGGCCAAGTGCTGCCATCAATGCATGTCCAGAATGTGTCCGCTGCGGATCGTTGTACCATGCGTCAAGCACAAACAAAACGGATGCGCTCGACATATTCCCATGCGTGCGCAACGTGTCACGTGCATGTGCAAATGTGTTGGTCGGCAGACTTGTTGCCTCTGCATATGCATCAAGCACCTTTGCGCCCCCTGGATGAGCAATCACTGCAGATACGTCACGTGCATCAATGTTCCATGTGGAGTAAGCATGAACAAGGACATCTGGAATATTAGATCGAACAAACGACGGAATGTCACGCGAGAAGCGCACACTGAGTCCGTCGTCCAACACATCCCATCCCATAATGTCGTGCGTATCGGCAAACAACGTGCTGATGCCATTGCCAATGGACACCTGATGTGGAGCTGCAGAGACGACGACTGCCGCTGCCCCATCACCGAAGATCGAGCTTGCTACGATGTTTGACGTTCGCACATCAGATTGACGGAAGGTCACAGAACATATCTCGACTGCAACCATGAGCACCGCAGCGCCGTTCATGGATCGCGAGATGTCAGCAGCACGCGCCAACCCCGCAACACCACCTGCACAGCCTAGACCAAACACAGGAACACGGACAGTGTGTGGTGACAATCCAAGACGTTGTATCAAGGTCGCATCCAGCGATGGCGTCATGATCCCCGTCGTACTTACCACAACTACCGCAGCGATGTCGTGTTCTCGACCAGCACATGCGACGCGAGCAGCGCGTTCGGCAAGCATACACGCCGACTCTGCATAAACGCGATTTGACTCGGCGAAGCCGTGATCTTGCGCATACCATGCGGGCTCACGAACAAATCGTCGCGTCTGAATATGATCGTGCTCAAACACGCTCAGCAATCGCGACAAATCAGGCACACGATTGCCGAACACGCGCTCCACAGTGGCTCGCACCATCTGCTGATCAACAACATGCTCAGGAACTGCAGTGCCTATTCCTTGGATGCCAACGCTCATCATAACACAGGTGGTGCATCCTCTTCAGGAGTAGCACAGGTATTGCGAAACACAAGCTGTGATAACCGCTTTCGGTGATCACTGCGCCAATCAATGCGGGGCCGTGCAGCATCAGCCGGCACATATCCTAAGCGGTACACCGCCATGAGCTCCAGATCGTCAGGCACGTGCAAAACAGATTTCAGTTCGTCCCATGCGCCAGGTATCTCCATCGGCGTCGACACAAACTGTATCCCCATGTCAAGATCCTGCGTCATGAGCCAGATATGTTCGATTGCCATGCCGAGGGAAAGCGTACAGTAGAATCCGGAAAGCTCCTGTGGTCGATATTCTTCCTTCGTCAACAACGCAGCCAACAGTAGTGGACTTCCCTCAATGAGCTTTCGATTGTCCTCGCCAAGCATTGATGCAACACCAAGCTTCGAGAGCACACCCATAACATTTTCGGTGAAGACCTGCTTGATGAAGGGGCGAAGCGCCATCGGCATCTTATCAATGAGGATTCCGTCACGCCGTTGCTCCATCTCTTCGCTCGAGAAACGGAAATACTTCCGATACCGCGTGAAGAAACTCCCACCCTCGATGAGTTGCGTCATCGTGCGACCACCGATGGCAGCTATGCGAGATTTGATATCAGGGTCATCAATGAGTACAAAGCGCCACGGCTGAGAGTTGAAGTGACTCGGCGCGCGCTCTGCCGCTTCGATCAGCAGTTGCTGATGCTCACGCGATACAGGCCGCGGATCAAAGTGTCCGTTCGTTGTCTTGCGATACCGCAGAGCATCACGCAGCGAGATATGTTCAGGCATAGAGTTCTTCAATCAGCGATGCATATCGCTCGGCAACTGCCTTGCGCTTGACCTTTAACGTAGGAGTCATCAGTCCATTGTCTACCGTAAATGGCTCGCTCAGAACACGGAAGCGTCGAACGCGCTCGTACTTCGAGAGTTCACGCTGACGCTTCGACAGATCAGCTTCAATTGCTCGATGTAGATCTTCCGACGATGCTACCCAATCGTTCGGAAGGTCGTTCATTCCATTGTTTGCAGCCCACTGACGCACGACATCCATATCTGGCACAATCAGCGCCGTGCAGTACTCACGTCCATCCCCAATGAGCATTATCTGATCGACGAACGGACTCTGCTGGACAAGTGCCTCTATTGGTTGTGGTGCAATGTTCTTGCCTCCACTCGATACAAAGAGGTTCTTCTTCCGATCTGTGATACGTAGATGTCCACGTGCATCAATCTCACCGATGTCACCCGTGTGCAGCCATCCGTCAGCATCAATCGTTTCGCGCGTCGATTGCTCGTCGTTCCAGTACCCCTTCATGATGTTCGGTCCGCGAGCAAGAATCTCACCATCGTCCGCTATACGCACGCTGACGTTATCCAGTGGCTGCCCAACGGTGCCAAGAACAATATCCTCGAGTCGATGAACGGCAATGACAGGAGAGGTCTCCGTTAGACCATAGCCTTCGACAATGCGGATGCCCATGATCTGGAAGAATGTTCCAACCTCCACACTCAGTGCAGCGCCCCCTGACACGAAGAACCGGAGCCGTCCACCAACACGATCCCTGATCTTCGAAAACACCAGCTTGTCAGCTATCCGATATTGTAGCGGAACAAGGGGAGATGATGATCCCCGCACCCTCTCGGCGCCAACACGCAGCGCCCACGCAAAGATCTTCTGCTTCATCGGCGTATCACGCTCGACTGCACCCATCACGCGCGCTTGGATACGCTCGAACAATCGCGGAACGGATGTCATGATTGTCGGCCGAATCTCACGCATGAGCTCAGCCACTGATTCAATCGACTCGGCGATGTACACCGTGCAGCCAGCCGTATATGCGAGGTAATACCCTGCCATGCGCTCGTAGGAGTGACACATCGGCAGGTACGAAAGCAACACGTCACTATCGAACAACGCGATCGTCCGCGTAGCAGCATCAACGTTGGAGATAAGGTTACGATGCGTAAGCATCACGCCCTTCGGGTTTCCCGTGGTGCCACTCGTGTAGATCAGCGTAAGCAAATCATCGGGCGTTACTGCTGCTGAGCGCTCTTGATACAAGCTGCGCCGCTCGTCGGCAGTCGTTGCTGCTCGACTCATCTCCATGACCTGCTTCATCGACACAACACGGTCTCCGGTGGCAATGTCGGGGTTCATGGTGATCACCCACTTGAGATCTGGTAGTTGATCCCAAACAGCAAGAATCTTCTTTAGCTGTGCCGCGTTAGATACAATCACAGCAACGGCTTGACAGTTTTCGTAGATGTACTGTTCTTGGTGCGCCGTCAGTGTTGGGAACACGGGAACATCGATGATTCCCATGCCGGCCATCGCGAAGTCAGCAACGATCCACTCGATCCGATTTTCACTTACAAGGCCAACGCGTTCACCGGGTGATACACCAAGGCGGAGTAAGCCATCGGCAAATGCCTCTACTTGATCCCTGAGTTGATCATGTGTTAACGCATGCCAGTCGTTCCCCTCGCGATGCGCATACGAGATCTTATCCGTACGGCCTGTGTATCGTGAGCAGACCTCAAGGAACAACTGTGGAATGGTTGTCGACTTCATGGGTACCTCCGACATGAATATGCTAAGGATCGGCCTGAACTCAATCGATAAATGACCAGTCGACGCTCAACCGCAAGGCACGCGTGACTTCGGGTGCAAGCGAGGTTGTATACCAACGCTGACCGAGGATGTTCTCGTATGAGGCTCGCACTGTTGCGTTACCAACACGAGCAGACAAGAAGAGATTCATACCATCATACTGCAAGGGGGCTTCGCTCTGCGCACGCACATAGGTCCAGGTAAGTGGCACGAACTGTGGTGCCAAGTGTCGGGTAACAACAGTAGAACGCAGACCCAATGTTACCGTGCTAAACCCCGCTTCGAAGACATATCCGACGGCGAGATCAGCCATGCATGCAGGCACGTCGGATGCCTCAGTCGCCGAGTCGCCACTGGCAGACTGAATGCGAATAGTCGGTACGAACTCGATCGGACCAAGTCTCCATGTAGCCGAGCCTACGAGGCCAAACACCGACCGTGATGTCTCTTGATATGAGGTTGTTGTGAGGATGCGTTCATCCACTCGCAGCAGCGCCTGCGTACGAATCGGATCTGCAATGCGTCGTGCAAATGCCGTGACTGACCATCGGATTGCAGCGGACTCACTCGATGCCCGTAGCATCGCAAGGAGATGTTGCTCGGGATTCAATGCACGTCCTTCTGACGCAGATGCAGACCGTGCAATGGTCGAGATGTCGGCGAGTACTCGCACATTGTCGAGTCGCATCTCTGCTGCGAATCCCCCACCCGTGCGTACGCTGCCCTGTTCAATCTGAAGTCGCGCAGCGGCTCGAAGGT
>JAURNF010000269.1 GCA_030830285.1 Candidatus Kapaibacterium sp. | reverse complement strand
TACCTATCGACTCTGCAACAGTGCACGTCGACAGCCTCCAGTTCACGTGGAGCGAATCACTGATGGCATCGCGATATCACATCGAGATCATTCATGATCGTGTGATTGTGAGTGATTCAACGCTCACAACAACTTCGTACTCAACGCAGCTACGACCTTCTGATACGCTCTACGCATGGCGAGTGCGTGCTGCAGGCATCACTGGTTGGGGCGCATGGAGTGATCAGCGTTCGCTGCGCATCTACGAGCCAGAAGAGCCAACATCGGTCGCGTCGGCTGACGAGCTACACGTTACGATTGCGCCGAATCCTGCATTCGATCGCGTGCGGATTATTGGAACAGTTCCCGCATTTGCCACAATCACGCTGTGCAACCATTTCGGCCAAGAGGTCGTACATCGCACTGCTATGGATGAAGGGTCACTGACGCTATCGGTCGCACACTTGCCGTCGGGCCTATATGTGCTGCGAATTGGAACAACATCTCACGTTTTACAGGTCATGCGATGAATGCAGTCAATTGGTTCGAAGTACCAACCTCAGAATTTGAACGAGCTGTGGCATTCTATGAGAACATTCTTGCATGTACCATGCAGCGAATGACGATTCCGGGGACACAGCAACCAATAACCATGGCGATGTTTCCGACTCAAAGCGAGGGCGTAGGTGGCGCACTTGTGCACATACCGGAGCATAAGCCGGCAACGGCTGGTCCCCTGCTTTATCTTAATGCCAATCCTGATCTCAACACCGTGTTATCGCGTGTTCAAGCAGCAGGAGGAACCATCGTCATGACGAAGGTTGAACTTCCGAACAACTTCGGACACATGGCAATCTTCATCGATAGCGAAGGCAATCACATGGCACTTCATTCAATGGCCTAACTCTATTGTTCAGTGGAGGCATAATGAGCCCAAAGATCAATCGCTTTCTCTACGCTGGATTTGTTGTAATGTCTATCGTCGTACTGAGTCAGGGTAATACCATGACTGCGGTATCGAACTTTGGAATCGCGCTGCTCTTCGACCCATTCGACACGAAACAGCCATTCAATGAACGACCGAAGTGGCAACAGGCATGGCTTGTCGTGCACGTATGCGTGTTGTTCGCGGCGTTGGGATATGGACTTTACATTGAGATTTGAGCAGGTGCTTGCCATAGCTCAATCTTGTTGCCATCGGGGTCCAGGATCCACGCAAACGTTCCATGCTCATTTGTCTCAGGTCCACCGCAAACATCTGAGCCGTGTTCACGGATGTGTGCGATCATCCCGAGCATGTCGTCTACCGCTAGGTTGAGCATAAACGGACTCGTCGATGGCTCGTAGTATGTTGTATCGGAAGAGAACACCGACCATACTTGATACGCGGGCGTTGCTGTCTGACGGTGTAACACGACACCGCCCCAATCCTGTAATGGCATACCGAGCACGTCGCGATACCATGCTTGAAGAACATCTGGCTGCGAGCTCTTAATGAAGAGCCCACCAATTCCTACAATGTGTCCCATGCGTTGTTGTTGTGTCTGTGGGGGTGTTACGGCAAGACGTCGTATTCGACATTGAATACCGAACCATCAAGTACTGCGTTCGGGGTGTTCTTTCCGTCGGTGCGCATACCCCACGGCATCATCACATCGTTCAGGTTCGAACCCTTTGGTCCACCAGTCACTGGTTCATACACACGACCGTGGCGCTGCATCCACGCGCTCCAGATGCGGTCGATGTTGGCATGATGAAGCCAGAACGCAGGATCGTTCGGTGACGTATCCGTTGTCATGTTACCACCGATCACCTTGCCGTTCAGCTTGATGATGCCCCCTGTCCAAAGATGCACCACGTTGTGCATCTCACTCCGTTTTGTCGGAGTCCACTTCACATCCATAAAGCCATCGTTACATGTGTCGCCAGCTGTATGGCGCCAACCTTCGAGGGAGTTTCGGAAACTCACTGCAGTATCAACTGACGAATTCCATGGTGCGGAATCATACTTGCTGATGCTCAAGGTGTTGTTGAGTTCTGCAACACTTGGCAGCGTTACTGTACTATCCTTGAACTTGCCAAAGCCACGCACAAGGTGCTGCACATCGTGTGGGTCGGTCTTCTCTTCGATGAAGACTGATTTGAAGAATCGTACATCAGTTACTCGCACGATCCATGCATCCTTTCGAAACGGACCCGTCGTAACTGCATACTCTTGTGACGGATCTCCGTCACCACCAAGGAGGTCATCCGAAAACACCGCAGCAGTAGATGCTGGATCTGTCCAATCCCAATACGGCAAGGCAATGTCCTTTCCTGACACTTGCTTGAGTGCTGTTTCAAACATGTCGAGGTAGACGCGGTGCCACGGTAGGAATGACGGACGTTGATGCGCTGGGTACATTTCGTGTTGGTTGTCTCCCGGTACGCAGTAAAATGCCTGCAAGTGCCAGTACACAAACTGATCATAGTAATTCAGCTTAGGATCGTACGGCGATGGCGTCTCCTTCAGCTTGAGGACTGCGTTCACGAAATCGGCCTTTTCTTCAGCTGTGAGGTTCTTCGCGTTCTTACGCACTCGCACGGATGGCGCCACCGGATCAGTCGTTGAACATGCAACGAATGTGACTACGAGAAGACTTGCCGTGAGTAGGCGATAGAACTTGCGCATTGAAACCCCCTGTCATGTACGGATTGTTCGCTTCGAAAATACGACATCATATGAGCTAGAAGCCGCGAACTCGGCGATCAACGACGCTCCTTCGATGCGGATAGAGGAAGTGCGTGAGATGCACCATCACACCAAACCTCTCGTCAACATGCATTCCGCTGATCACAAAGTCTGCCTTCAGCTTCGGTATCAGAATCGCATTATTCGTCGCGGAATGCTTTGACGTAATACGCTGGTAGCCATGTTCTCGGGCGAAGGCAACAACGAATGCTAACACGGCGGTATAGACCCCTCCACGGCGATGCGTAGGGTCGACCGCGGTATTGCGCATGAGCAGTGTGATCGGATCATCCTGCTGAGCAAGCGTCCATCCGATGATGTCACCCTTGTGCTGAATGAACCACTGAAACCGCTCGCCGCCTGCAAACGCCTTGTGCCGTAGGGCGAATTGCTCACGGTCGTGATCCGACACATCACCGATGAGGTCTGTTTGCTCGAATCCGGCGAAGTACTGCGACTCTCGCTCTTTGTAGAGCGTCATGAACTCGTCCTCGGTAGCAGGACTCAGCGAATAACCTGGAAGCAGTGGAATTTCCATCTCCAAAACTAATCACCAATGCTTGATACAACGGTATCTTTGCACTGCCTATGGACTTCCAACTGCTCATCTCAAACCTCACTAACCCTACGCTCCTGTTCTTCTTACTGGGAGTGTTCGCAGTTCGTGTAAAGAGCGATCTAGAGATCCCTGCGAGTTCAGCAAAGTTTATCAGCTTGTATCTGCTCTTCTCGATTGGCTTCAAGGGCGGACAAGAGCTCATCCATAGTCCGTTGACGGAAGAGATCATTTGGTCATGCATTGCTGGCGTCATCGTGGCGTCGATCATACCGCTCTACACGTTCTTCATCCTCAAGCGGAAGTTGTCGGTATCTGATGCGGGTGCTGTCGCTGCTGCGTATGGTTCGGTAAGCGCAGTGACGTTTATTACAGCCTCTACGGTGCTTGAGGCCCAGGGCATGTCATTCGGTGGACACATGGTAGCAGTGATGGCTCTGATGGAGGCGCCGGCCATCATCGTTGGGGTGATGCTGATCTCATTGTACGATCACGACGCCAATACGAAGGTGTCCGTGCGTGACGTACTGCATCATTCGCTCACGAACGGTAGTGTGCTCATGATCATGGGTAGCCTCATTGTCGGCATGATCTCCGATGAAAAGGCAGCAATGGGCATCAAGCCATTCACGACCGACATCTTCAAGGGCTTCCTCGCCATCTTCCTGCTCGAAATGGGCATGATTACCGGCAACAAGATCGGAGCATTTCGTCAGTACGGATGGCTCGCTGTTGTAGGAGGCATCCTGATGCCACTCGTTAATGGTATTGCAGTTGCGTTTCTCGCTCATGCATTCATCGCCGACCCAGCCAACCGCTTCATGTTTGCTGTTCTTGCTGCAAGTGCATCGTACATCGCAGTACCTGCGGCTATGCGTTTGGCTGTGCCCAAAGCCGATCCCGGACTCTACATCCCGATGGCGCTCGGCGTGACGTTCCCGTTCAACATCGCTGTAGGGATGCCGATCTATTTGTGGATCGCGCAGCTGTAGACGATACGACGACGCATCCCCCTACCGCTTCACGTTCGCTACTACCCCCATGACGTCACCGAAGCTCATCAGGGGCGTGATAGAGTAGTGCTCGAAGAGCACGCGACGGCGATACAGCACCATCACGAGGTGCAGGTCAGTAATCGTACCGTCACGCTCGGAGATGACACATCCAAGTGCATTGGCTACAGCATCCTCACGGTCGCTGCACAGCGAGATGAGTTTGCGATCAATGCGAAGTTGCTTCGTCATTGAGTCGCATGTCGGCACGTCGTCAGATGAGAAGGCTATTACCCTGCTTGGGATCGGACCCGACACGTCGTGATAGCGAATGATTGCGCGGAGTTGCTCAACACAATGCGAGCACGTTGCGCCTAGATGTCGCACAACAAGCAAGGGCTCTGTGTCCGACACCGCAAGAAGGTCAACAGTGTCTCCCCCTGCTGACAGCAGTGTTGGCAGATGAGCGAGCGTTCGTTGCTGTGCCGATACTCCAGTGACTAGTGCTACCAAAGCACAGACAAGTGCAAGAACAGCTCTCATCGCACAAGCACAACCATATCGCTCACCTTGTAGCGATGTCCATCATCAACGCGCACGAAATACGAGCCTGCTGCATAGCCTTCCACATTGAAGCGCACAGTAGGTGATGCCGAAGCTGTTGTCGTGAGCACCTGAAGTTGTGCTCCACTGACATCATGCAACGATACTGTTACGGGAGCATCACCGAGGAGCTCTGGCAAACGCACGCTGAGTTGCTGCATGCGTCCTGCCACTGGATTCGGGAAGGCCATTGGGTTTTTCCACGGCTCTTCGTCCACTGATGAGGTACCTGGCAGAATCTCGATGAGATTCATCATACCCCAGTCCTCATGTGGAAGGAAGTGACAGTGCATCACTGTCTTGCCATCGAACTTATCGAAGCGATGACGTATCGTGTATGTCGTCTGTGGCTGCAACAGCAACACGTCGTGCCACACCGGCTGCTCCATGTACTTACCATTGATCGCAACCACTTGAAACTCGTTTATGTGGATATGAAACGGATGCCATCCATTGCTTTCGTTGCGGATGGTCCACTCTTCAACATCACCAGCTTTTACTGTGATGTTGACCACATCGTGATTAAACGGTGAGTTGTTGATCGTGAATACGCGGCTAATCGCAGTGGAGTCTGTTGCGACTGGACCAAAGTCTCCAATGCGGAATACAACTTCTCGCGTACCTGTGATCTCCTCATTGCGGATTGAACCTTCCTTGATGGCAATTGGCAGCTTTGCTGGCATTGACATCGCTGGGACGATCGGATCGCCCGCACGTACGATCGTTGCCATTACGCGACTCTCGATCTCCTTCATATTGCGGTCAAGCGTCTTGATGATGACGACGTACGTCGCGTCATCCATAGGTGCTGACACTAGGACATCGCTGCGTGATCCAGCGGTAAATGGAACCCATGTTACTGCTGCCGGCTGCGCATAGTACAGTCCGTCGCGCGCGATATTCAGGTGCTCAACGTCAACCGTGTCTGTTCCAACGATCTTCTTCCAGTGCATCCGCATGGTAAGCTCATATGTGGCGTTGATCATCCGCCAACGCTGGATCTCGCCTGGACGCATCGTGATTGTTCCGCCAAGTACGCCGTTAACAAATACCGGACTATCGACGCCAACAAGAGGTTGTAGAGCAGTGTTAGATGTTAAGCGTTGTGGATCTGGAATCTTGTTCGCAACGGTATCAACCTTAAATGACGAGAACAAGAACACACGGTCTTGCATTGCTAACAGCGCAGGATCAGTGATGCTCGGATCCGTTGGATCTTCAACAACGATCGATCCAGCTAGTCCATTGACAACTTGCGAGAGCGTTGATGTGTGGTGATGCGGATGGTACCAATACGACCCTGCGGCATGATTCTGCGGAAGTGCGAATTCATAATCAAACTTCTCTCCTGGTAGGATCGCAAGAAGCACATTGTCACCATTGCCCTTCGGAGAAACATTCAATCCGTGTACGTGCAGGTTTGTCGTGTTCGGTCGTTGTGGGTAGTTGCCCTGGTCTGGTAGATCTTGATCTGGATTGGGTGGCAATTGGTTGTTTAGGTGAATCTTCATCGTCTCGCCCGGCTTTACGCGCCAGAGATCACCGGGTGTTGTACCGTTGTATGTACGCGCCTGCACCTTCCGACCTTGGATATCGATCGTCGTCATGACGAGGTTCAACGTATCCACGAGAACGCCATTTACTGCGCGAACACTGCGAGGCTGTGGAATCTCTTGGTCTGTGTTCTGCGCAAGCGCAGTTGCGAGTCCGACAACAATTGTCAGCAGGAGTACGAGGTAAGGACGAAGCATGTGTTGACCTTTCGAGTAGGAGATTATGCAAAACTACGCAGTGGTCTATCAGTAGGTACTGCCGATTCCTATATTCGTGTCCAACCGACAACACTTTACAATTCCAACGCAAGGAACATCATGAAGTGCATACTATCACTCTGTGCAGCGCTACTGGCCATAACGTCTACAGCATTCAGCGGTGACGTTACAATCGGACTCCAAACAGGTGCTCCGGCACTGTTAGGTGCTCGCGTAGCATACATGGGAGGCACGACGGACAATCGCGATTTGATCGTCGATGGAACACTCGCTCTTACCATTGGTTGGACTGGCAACATCGGCGCAGGGTATGCTCTCGCCGGTGGCCCATGGTATGTTGGCGCACGCTTTCACTACTTCTCCGTTGACCTCCTATTTGTCGAAGCTGAAGGTGGCGCCGTTGGGCCAGAGATAGGCTACATCGCGCCAATCTTTGGATCGCAGAACATCTACTTCAATGCGTTTCTCGGTGTCGCTATGCGCGACGATTACGGTGATCTCGGTGTGATTCCGACTGCACAGATCGGACTCAACATCGCGTTGTAGAGCCAATTCATCAAGGCAGGCAATCAAGTGCGAACTGTCCACTATTCAGCGTCGCACTTATAGCGCTGCAGCAACAACGCCCAACGTAGCCTTTGTACGCATGTAAGCCCCCTAGCACACCGAACGGTTTTTAGGGGGCTTTGCTGTTAGTAATCTCCACCGACTGTGCGTGCAGAGCGTTGCTTCGGAAACGATGGCAGTCGAGTTGGACGGCGAGTCAGATTCGTTGTGTCCGTCAGTGCACGCATGAACGCAATGATATCAGTCCGGTCCTGTGACGTGAGATCGAGGTTGTCGAACGGTAGGGTCTGATATGGCACATCCCATCCTATACCCTTTCCACCACCACGTGCGTAAAAGTCCACTACTTGCTCGAGTGTCTGATATGCACCGTTGTGAAAGTATGGAGCGGTTAGTTCAACATTGCGCACCGTCGGAGTCTTGAATGAATGTCGATAGATCGCCGACTGTTCGCGTCGAATACCAGCGGCACGACCGACATCAGGATCTGGCGTAGCATCTGCTGTATCGACTCTGATCGGCACTCCAAGAATCTCCGACTCGCTTTCAACAAACGCTGGCGGCACATATCCGGCGAATGTTGGTGGAAAGTGACACGAAGCGCAGGCTGCCTTGCCCATGAACAAGTTCATGCCTCGACGCTCACTTGCACTGATCTGTACTGATTCCCCACGCAGGTAGCGATCAACGCGCGAGTTGAACGATCGCAATGTGGAAATGTATGCACCTAATGCGAGCCCCACATGCGTTGCATCAATTGCCTCGAGACCACGCACACCAAATGCGCGTTCAAACAGCGCTACATATTCCTTCGAATCACGCAGTCGTCCAACCATATCGATCAGTGAGGAGCCAAACTCATCTTCGTGCGTCACGACGTGGGCAACAACGTCATTGAGCCGCAATGCTCGCAGATCATAGAAGAAGCGTCGTGCATAGACGCTGTTGATCAGGGTCGGAGCATTACGTTGAATCGAACTATTACGACCAAGTGCAAGGCTTTTGACGCGTCCGTCGGTGAATGCTAGCTCGGGCTGATGGCATGATGCACATGCACGTTCGTTTGTAGATGAGAGAACTGGATCGAAGAACAACAATCGCCCCAGTTCCACCATCTCTGGTGTGTGCGACGCTGATGTCATTCCAGTGGTGGCGTACGGGTTAAACACCTCATCATTGAACATGCTGGTTCCACGGGGATTCACCACGATGAGACCGTTGCCAACTTCATCTGCAAACTCGATCTGCAGTGCCTTCTGCAGATGTGCAATTCCCGCATACAGTGGGTCGAGCGAAGTGCGTATCAGCTCCATGCGATCGCATTGCTCAAATGATTGCTTCATGTAGCCTTGCGCTACATCGACGTGCGCGAGAGCTTCTGATAACGTCAGTCCGCATTGAGAGGATGAACACCATGGCTTGTAGGTTAGAAGAATCTCTCTGATCGTGATCAGCGCTGGTGCATTGTCGTCGAGAGTTGGTTCAGATGCTGGACGATCAAATCCTGTTATGCCCATCGCCATGATGCGCATGACACCAGTGCGCGAAGCCTCGAGCATCATACGATCTGTCCAGGGTGCTTGACGAAGCATCGCACCTGTCATTCGCAGAGCCGTTACGAATCGATCTGCGCAGTCACGGATACGATCTATCTGTTCGCTTGTGAGGATATCACTCTCGAAGAGGGCATCGTCGATCACCTGAAGTCCTTCAGGCTCGAGAATATCAATGAATGTCGACTTCGGATCGAGCTTTGGCAACGGAGCACCGTTGAGATGCGCAGTCACTGTTCCAGGATCGAGATACTCGATTAGAGGTTCGCAGGCTTTGTATGCACGACGTAGAGAATCATAGGACGCATAGAGCAAACTCGCACTATCCCCAACAGACGTCGTTCGACATACGTTTGCAAATCGTATTGACGTCCGCTCTACTTCTCGAGTGACCTTCTCGATGAGTTGGCGTTGAACGTCTTTCCGTTCGCGATGTATGTCACGTGCCAATGCACCAACGACAACAGCAATGACAACGATGCTACTTAGCGCTACTCCGAGCCGTTGCATGTAGAGTCTTTCTGCTAGGGTGATGAAACGCAACACAGGACCGGCGCCGTTGTGGCGTCGGTCCTGTGCAGATTGTCGTTACGTAGAGAGGTTAGCGCTGAATGACCACTTGTTGTGTGGTGCCATCTGTGAAACGCACGTAGTAGACACCAGTTGCAAGATCCGCGATGTCGAGTGTCGTTGCATTGCGTACGACACGTACACGAGCACCTGTTGCATCATACAGAGCAGCATCAACCTCGCTTGTGAAGTTGAGTTGTGTCGATGTTGGATTTGGGAACACCGATACTGCGCCCTGTGTGCGGCCGTCGTTGTCCTTCTCGATTGAGCTGACGAGTTGCTTCAGACCCGTGACCGCGAATGTGAGCGAGTTCTTCGCTGCTGCGTCACTGATCGTTGCGTTGTCAGGGTGTTGTGAATTGATCAATACCGTGTTGCCGTCATCAAGTGATGCAAAGCCTGTGATTTCTGAACCGTATGGAGAAATCGCAAGACGATACAGGTTATCGATCGTTGGTGCCTTTGTCATATCAAGAAGCCAAGCTTCACAGTTTGTACCGCGCATGCCTGTGTTCGGCATACGACCGAAGCTGGTGCCATTGAGGTCCTCTTCGATCACCATGAATGTCTTGCCGTTTACATAGAGGAATCCCAGTCCGTCAGGGTTTGAGAGATGCTTCTCTGGATAGCGTGATGGGACTGCTGCTGCGTCTGTGGTGTAAGGACCGCCCTCGAGGAACGAGCGCACAGAATTGTCGTTGAGGTCAAGCACAAGTACGCGGCCATAGTAATCCATGTGTGCACTGCTGTCAACTGCAACACCCTGCTCCTTTGCACGATCGTATGTGTGCTGTGGAAGTGTCCAGCCATCGGCAAGCGCCGACTTGTAGTTAGCACCCGGACGATCCTGACCTGTTTCTGTGATATAGATCTTACCGTCAGTCTTATTGAATGCACCCCACTCAAGACGTGTGAAGCCCGTGATACCCTTTGTCTTCGCCCAGTTGTGCGGTGCGACAAGGATGTCCCAATCTGTTGCTGGATTGTTCGGTACTTCTACCCATGTGCCTGTGTACTTACCTGCATCTTGCTTGTAGAAGTATGTCTTACCCTTTGTGTAGTCGCCTGCTACATCAGCAACGAACTTTGTGAGGATCGAGCGACCTGCTGCACCGTCTTCGAACAGGAAGATCGTCTTGCCGTCGGGCATCACTTGACCGCCCTCGAAGCCTTGACGGCCCCAGTTGTAGTACTTACGAACTGCCTTGGCTGTCTTCGGGTCGATTTCAACCATCCAGTTCAGATTCTGAAAACGCTTGATTGTCTTTCCGTCGAGACCAGGAAAACCTGATGGCTGCTTTGAGCCGATCACGAAGTCGCTCGTGTCGCGGAATCCCTTGCCTTCGGCATTGATACCCTTGTTCGATGACTGGTACCATTCTTCAGCCGTCCACACACGACCGAATCCGGACATGCCGCCGCAGTTCATGCCTGTTTCGCCGACTGTGTTCTTGAAATCAACATTGAAGAACTTGCCCTTACGTCCATCTGGTAGTGTCTGGTCGAGTACCTCGAGTGTTCCGTCTGCCTTCTTGCCGAGTTTGAACATCGTCATACCGCCACCGTCACCAATCTTATCGTTGGCTTCGATCATTTCGTGGTTAACGATCAGATATCCGAGTGAAGCGCCTGTTTCGTCCGCTGCATAACCGATGTAGTCGTGCCACTGCTTAGCCGCAGTGCGACCCATGTCTGTTTCGACACTGTCAACACCACCGACAAAGATGTTCTGATACTTCAGTGGTGATGGTGGAACTACGACACGACCCTGCAGGTACGGGATCATTGTTACTGGTTCGATGCGAACAGGGAAGTCCTGTGCGCTAACTGCACTCACAGCAATACAACTTGCTGCAAAGAGACCCAACATTTTCATATGTGCTCTCCGTGAAATGATAATGGTGTTAAGGTTCATCATGATTTTACGCTGCGAACCTATCGAACCAACATCACCGCGGTGTTAGAGCTGTGTAACGTTATCTGTACTGTCTGTAACGGATACCTGACTTTCCGGTAACACGGGTATAACGTCGTCAAAACGCCTCGTTAAATCCAAGGTAGAATTGCGGAACACCGCGCGACACACCCACATCAAGACGCAATGAGATGCGTTCCTCGGGTACGAGCAAGAACCGTATTCCTGCTCCATAACTCACCCACATCTGGTTGAGTGCAACACCTGATGCCTGCGATGCGACTTGTCCAGCATCAGCAAACACGGCACCACGAAATCGCCATACAATTGGAAAACGTGCCTCTGCTCCCGCCAAGAGAGAGATGCGATCTCTTTGCTGTGCATCGATGATGCCTCGCATGTTGTTCGAGCCACCGATACTCGGCATCTGCAAGAATGGTGGGTTGCCATCTGCTGACTGAACGAGAACACGAGCTGCGATAGATGCGTCACTTGCGATCGGGGCATACGCACGTGCATCAACTGTCGTGATCGCCGAAGTAAATGTACTTCCGAGCAACGCACCATAAAAGATGGTGTATGTTTCGGCAAAGATGCCGTCACGCGCGTCGAAGTTGTTGTCGCGCGTATCGTACGAAACCTGAGGACCGATGCCATTAAACCAACCGCCTTGGGAACCAACTACTTCTCCGCGACCGAGTGGACCTGCACTGCCGTCTTCACGCGGCTCAACAGAGCGTATCTGATCGTACCGGAGATCGAAGTGCAATCCAGCACTCAATCCGTGCTGAACTCTTCTTCCCGACAAGGCATAAAGCATGCGTAGTTCAAGCTTTGCACCATACGGTGTGTAGAGTTCGGCATTCGACGACGGATTGTTGTTGCCAACGCCAAAGAAGTTGTAGGGATAGAGGTACCACTCGACTCCACCCTCAATACGAATACGGTTACTATCGAGATATATCTCAGGATAGAATCCGAGTGAGAACTGACTCTTGAGTGTTCCTTGCAATGCAACTGCCAGTGACGAAGTGCGCATCGTTGGATCAATGTTGTCGCGATACGTGATGAACGCGGTCAATGCAGCCATCCAGCTGGTTTCGGGCGTGTAGGCAGGTATTGGTACAAACGACCAGTCGTAGCCTGTCTGGAGACTATCCTCTTGCGCCGTCACGTGGACAACCGCAAATGCCAGGATGATTACTAGTCGTGCTCGCAACTGCATTGGTGTCCTTTCGCCTTCGCGAAACACTCGCGACCCTCAGATACGCTGAACCATATGATGGCGACGGCTCCAATTGCATCGGCATACGCAAATGCTGTCAACTCGTACACTGCGGAAGATATGAGGACTGCGATGCTCATGTAGATACACACAAGCGTGCAATTTGCATCAGCGAGAATAGGAGCACTCTTCAACGCACGTCCAATCTTGCGCTTTGCAAATACAAGTGCAGACATGACTGCGATTGACACTGCTGAGATGACAACACCCCAGAATGTAGACTCCGGTGCTTTGTGCTCGAAAAGATTCACAAGTACCGTCACTGCAAGCATGGCGGATAAACCGTAAAACGCCCAACCAGTGATGCGAAGAGCTTGTTGTTCAAACGCGGTCTGGTCACTTGCGGTTAGTCGCTCTGCGCTATCAGCAATGCGTCGAATCATGACGTACACACCTACGCCTGAGATCGACTCAATGAAACTATCGACGCCGAAACCAAACAGAGCAAGCGTCTCGTCACTATATCCCATAGCAGTTGAAACAACCCCCTCTACAATGTTGTAGAGGATGGTGAATACTGCGAGATACTGCGCTCTGCGATAGAGATCTCTCACCATACCACCTGGTATTGAAGTGCTACCTGTGAGCGTCGCTCACCTTGTACGAGTTCACCAAGGGGATCCCGAGATACATCAATCCCATACGTTGGACGATTCTGAAGTTCAAGGGTTAGTCTGCTACGAATCCCATCAAGGAGCAGTGAGCAGCCGATACCGTATACATCAGTGAGTGATCGATCCAGACGCTCGTACCACGCCAGGTTTGCACTGACGTAGGGCATAAGGCCGAAGTCGCCTAGGACCTTTGGGAAGAACACTCCAACATGCGAGTATACCACATTGCCAGTACCGTACATTGGGAATGCGTTACCCCACGACGGACCATACTGTGTGAGTGGACGCAATGCTGTGCTATCGTCGGATGTCAGCATTGATGTACCTGTGTTCATTGCACCGTTGTACCGCAAGTAGTTTGTTCCATAGTCGTGATGAAACAATCCTACGTACGCGCTGAGAGTTGTTCCCCATCGATCAACAGGTGCATCGTACATCGATTCGACTGCAAGCAACAGCATGTCCTCGTACACGGTATCCGCGCCGCGTGATCGCCACATCGCCGAAGGCTGATAGATAGCTCCAGCGGCAACGTTGAACACCTTGCGTGTTCCATAGTACGTGCCAGCCATATTCGGCACCTGATGCGGCTCGTGATCGAAGAACTGGTAGATCACGTACGCCTGATGTTCAAGCGTGCGCTGGTTGAGCGCAAAGTTTGCCTGTGGTGATATCGGGCGGACGGTCTGACCGTTGGTCGACACCGACATAGGGTCAGATACAGCAACACGATAATCGATAGGACCTATCTGACCTCGAGCACTAATGCTAAGCTTCCGTCCAGTTACATCGTTTTGTTCGGACGTCGCCTGCGCGAACAGCGCGCCATCCATTGTTGGCAATGCGATGATTGCTGGTTGCGAGAACCGACTAAGTCCGTTCACAAAGGACAACCCAGCGCCAATCTTCAATTCATTTGCGTCGAAGAGTCGATACTCACCAAAGAAGTCATGGAAGTATGCTTGGATCCGACGATTACCCGCGTTTTGATACGCGTAGTTGAAGTTGTTGAAGCCGTAATGCAGAAACAGTGTTGCTCGGCTATTGATGTTCGCAAACGCCTGTACTCGAGCACGACGAACACCAATGTCGAACGACTGATCCTGAGGCGCACCTAGGGCAAGCGTCCCTGGGTTGTTGTGATTATATCGGGCCCAAAACTGTGCAAACAGTTGAACCTTGATTGGTGCGATAGAGTCGGGCTGTGTGCCCCAGTTCATGTCCTGAGCTAGCACGTTGTCGGAAACCACGGCAATCATGGAGATTGCAGTGACTATGAGACAGCGAACAATGGCGCGTGCAGACATGACGGAAAATTAGGAAGGTCTGAACAATCAACCTGCGCTCTGCGCTATATTTCACGATGAGATACCTCTGCACACTCCTCGCACTCATCATTGTATCCTCTACCGCCATGGCACGGGGTGACGTATCTACCGCAGAAGCGGCTCAGATGATGAAGAAGTCTTCAACGATCGTTGTCGACGTGCGCACGACTGCCGAGTACGCCGAAGGCCATCTCTATAAGTCTCGATTGATCGATTACTACAAGTCCGATTTCTGGTCGCGTATGGCGCTGCTGCCGAAGAACGCCACCATCATTGTCTACTGTCGGGTCGGACGCCGCAGCAAGGACACCGAAACGAAACTTCGCGAGATGGGTTTCTTGCATGTCTACAACATGCTAGGGGGCTTCGATGCCTGGAAGAAGGAACAGCGCAAGTATGAGAAGTAAACACCTGATCGTTGGCGTGGCGTGCATCCTGTTTGCAGCGGTATATGGGTGCTCGCAGCAGACGCCACATCGTGGTGATGCTGTCATCGCAGATACAGCACTGTTTGTCCCGCCAGACACAGCAACCATCCCGCACAACGCAACCGGCGATATGATTCGCTATGGTCGCGATCTTCTGGTCAACTTCCCCTACTACCTCGGACCAAAAGGTTCTGTTGGTTCGTTCGGTGGCAATGGTTTGGGCTGTCAAAACTGTCACTTGGAAGCGGGAACACGTCCGTTCGGACTCAATTACTTCTCAGCGCACGCTCGCTATCCGCAATACCGTGCCCGCGAAGGCAAGATTCTCACGCTCGGCGACCGCATCAACAACTGCATCGAACGCCCCCTTAACGGTAAGCCGATGCCGCTCGACAGCAAGGAGATGGTTGCGATGCTTGCCTACATGCAGTGGCTGAGCACAGGTGTACCTGTTGGCAAGCGCGTCCATGGCGACAACCTAAAGGCAATTGCATTGCTTGATCGACCTGCGGATCCTGGTAAGGGGCGCATCGTGTATGAAAGGCACTGTCAGCGGTGCCATGGAGATGATGGACAGGGTGTGATCAAGGAGGATGGAATCGCATACGTGTATCCTCCACTCTGGGGTCCGCTTTCCTACCAGCCAGGATCTTCAATGCACCGCTTGATCAAGTCGGCACAGTTCATCAAGTACAACATGCCGAATGATATTGCGAGTTGGGATAAACCGGTGTTGACTGATGAAGAAGCGATGGACGTGGCAGCATACGTCAATGACGACAAGATGCACACACGTCCACAACCTGACCTCACGAACGAGTATCCAGTGCACAAGGAAAAACCACTGGACTACTATTGGCCACCGTATGATGATCCGTTCTCTGCCGAACAGCACAAGTATGGTCCATTCAAACCCATCTTTGAATGGCGCAAAAAGAACGGTCACCCTACTGGGTACTGAGCACTGCTGACTAGCGTGCGATCACCATCGGCGCGCGGTACTCAACACCGCGCGAATCTGTTACGACAACTGTGTACAACCCACTAGGTAGGTGTGAGGTCGCAACCTGTTCACGCGTTCCGTGTGATGTCAGCGTGAGCACTCGCTCGCCCGTTAACGCATATATGTCGATGTTCGAAACACCAGACGCTGGGTTGGCAACGACCACTGCATCTGCTGCAGGCATTGGCGTTACCACGATTGGACCGTGCACGATCTGATCGCGTGGAACAGACACGACATCGGTGATTGTGATGTTCGGCGTTCCGGTGTTGGCAATGGTTACGAAATCGGGATCGATCGATGTGATGCGTACATGATACTCCTTGCCAGCTGGCACGGAGAACGGAATCTTCCAGAGATATCCTTGTGATCGTGCAGGTACGCTATCACGAATCAACGCAACCACCTGGTTGTCTTTTACAAGTTCGATACGCACAAGACCACGAATGTTGGTCTTCCACGATATCGCATAACCGTTATCGTACGCCCACTGCACATCTACATTCGGACGAGTTACGTCGAGATATGCTGGTGTTACGTGTGCAGAATCAACAGCCGACCATACACTGGCAAGTCCTCCAGCAAATGACATGGCTCGCCAGTACACCGTGTACGTTGCTGACTCCACTGCGACACTGGCTCGGTCGCTGCTCGTGACAACGTCTGCGCCAATCGATGCGAAGGATGGATCACGCGATACTTGAATACGAATCGAATCGACACGTCCGTTTGGTGTTACGCGAAACGCATGTGTTGCGTTCTCAAGGATTCGCTCACCACGCACTGGCCACGTGAGAAGTGGTGCTTGAACAACCTCGACTCGGGTTTGTGGAATGCCGAAGCAGAACTCGCCCCCGGTTGCTGATTGCGCAGCTAGTTCGCGCGTAGTTGGGTTATACGTCGTTACGAGTGGCTGAAATCGTCCAGTGTCAATCAGCGGACGATGATACACAACCAGCTTCGTTGGGTCGAGTGTGATACCAAGCGTATCGACGTTGAATCGCACGTCGATGTTCGCATTGCGAACACCTTCCAACAAGAGCTCCACGCGAGACTGATGCACGTGCGGTGCTTCACCTGTCCATTGCGGGTTCTTCGGCGACCATGCAAAGCGCCGCGCCGTTGTGCGATTGTAAAAGCTTGATTCTAACGAACGATACGTGACTGCCATTCCGGTGAACTGCGTGCCACGCCAATACGAGTACGTCTCGCCGGGCAGCACGTCGTTAATCACAACCGTTGCAGACGGACGTCCGGTAGGCCAGATTGGATACTTCGTTGCGCGATACACATACATCTGTTTTGGATACGCGGCTTCAAACACCACACGACCGGTAGAGTCAACTTCTGTGATACCAGGGGCGCCATCATTTGCAGCACTTCCCCATCCAAGCACACGATTGCCATTTGGCAGGGTCTGCAGTCCGCCTTGGATACTCACATAGTAATCAGGCACATGGCGATAGTCCCACACCATCGTCGCAGTCTTTGCCTGCTCATCAAGACGGTACTCAACTCCCCGAGAGTACTGAGGTGTATGCTGTGTGCCGTTGTCAAAGAGCGAGATGTTGCCATTTGGCAGACGTCGCGCATCATGCTGATAGCTGAAGTAGGTGGGAGCAAGCTCAGGATGATCACCAATGAAGGTGAATTGGTTGCTCTTTCCACCGAGCTTCCACATCACTTCACCTGTCGCACGATTGACCTTTATCACCTGCGACATGTGGCGCATGGAGATGATCCAGTTACCATCGTCATCAATCCACAACGAGTTGTTGTGACAATATCGAATCGCCGGCGCAGTGAGGTCTTCGTAGGAATCCGTGATTGGCAGATGATCAAGCGCCTTCCATTGAACAACAACCCGACCGTCGCGATCGATTTCTTGGATGACGGCATTCACGACGTTCGCTGCTGGATGTCCGCCAGGTACAACGTCGCTCATATCAATCGTTACATCTTCCGCACCGAGAACAACCAGGTTGCCGTTTGGCAGCATATGAAAGTCATGCTGCGTAGTCAGATACCCCCGCTGCTGCGACACGAATTCCTGGACAGCCAGAAGCGTGTCTACGATGTACACTCCTGCAGGAACAGAAGCACCTGCAAACACCACGAGCTCAGAGAATCCAAGACGTCCATCTGGAAACACTTTGTATTCAAACGGATAGTTCGTCACGCGACCAGTACGTACAACTCCACCATTCATGTTGTACACGCCGAGGAAAGATCCATACGGACGTGGGGTGATGCGACAGTTCGGAGCCAGTAATAGAAAACCAGGTTCCGGAGAATCACTCACCAACACTTTAAGTGGTGCTAGATCCGGTTGCGCGGTACCAACGACGCAGGCGAGCAGGAGGGTGAGGACAAAACGCATGGGTGCAGAATTACGGAATTCCTAGATTATCCCATGGGTTAACCGGCAATGCATGCTGGATGCCTTGAATTGTTGAATTGAAAGATGGTGGAATGATCACAATTGTTGGCGCTGGATCGCGCTTGGCTTCGGCTCTCATCCCTATACTGCTTGACGAGACAGACGAGCAGATTCACTGTGTTACCTCGCGAGAGCTGCATCGTACGCATCCCCGCATTACGGTTGATGTACTCGATGTGACAGATAAAAGCGCGCTCAAGGAATCTGTGATGCGCGCTATGCCCTCGACAATCATCAATTGCGCTGCAGTTACAAACGTTGATGCGTGCGAGACGGATCGCCAGCTGGCATGGGCAATCAATGTGACGTTGGTAGAGAACCTTGTCCGACTTGCACGGATTGTGGATGCGCACCTGGTGCATGTGTCGACAGATTACGTGTTCGACGGATCGAAGGG
>JAURNF010000268.1 GCA_030830285.1 Candidatus Kapaibacterium sp. | reverse complement strand
TTGCGCGCGCCGGTATAGGCTACTCGCATCGCGTCTACGGTGCATTACGCTCGCGTGAAGAGTTGATAAGTCCTGCAGGTGCAACATTCACTGACACAGATGGTACGGTCCGCAACAGCACAGCGGGACCGCTGCCGTCTGCAATAAGAAGCTCCTGGCATTTCGTCTCCGTTATCGGACTTGATATCAGATTATCTGAACGCAGTCCATGGCGCCTTACGCCAGAGGCAACACTTTCTGCTGCATTCAACAGTGTTACATCGCTCACTTCGTGGAAGATGATCGTGCCTGCTGTTGGACTTCGTTTGTCATATGAGATTGATCTCAGCTCCCGTCCAGCCCCGGTTTCCCCACCACCGCCGCCCGCTTCGAAGAAGCCAGAAGTGCCCACAACGTCAAGGCCTGCCACACCAACGAAGAGAATCGTCAAGCAACGTGTCGTGATTGAGGAGTTGGAAGAGGAGCGCTATATGCCAATCCTTCCGTACGTGTTCTTTGATCGCAACAATGCCTCTATACCTTCACGCTATCAGGTTGCGCCAACTACTTCCCGTCGCGACACAGCCCAGACGAACGTTGAGTTTCACCGAGAGTTGCTCGTTGTGATTGCTGATCGTCTGAAGCAGGAGCCATCTGCAGAGGTTGTTCTCACAGGACACATCTCGAACGATGAGACTGATGCTCGCCTTGCACTGCAGCGTGCGAGGGCAGTCGCATCTGTTCTTGAAGTCGGCTTTGGGATCTCATCGACGCGCATTGCTACACGAGCACGACGTCTGCCGGTTAACTCATCTCGTGCTGCTGGAGATGAGGCAGCTCTTGCTGACGAAGAGAATCGTCGTGTTGAGATATCGACATCATCGTCGACATTGCTTTTACCGTATCGAGCGACGGATACTATTCTCAGGGTGAAGCAGGCTGCTGATGAGCTACTGCATACGCGTCAATCGGATTCGATCGTGATTGAGACAGACACAGTACGACTCGTAGAGAAACGTCGCACAATGATGCAGGACAGCATCGTTGAACGCTTCGACCTCATCGTCTTCCCATTCGGCAAGTCGGATCTTACAGACGAGCATCAACGAGTACTCGACATCGTACGCGATCGTATCGGTACGAGCGCACGCGTGGCTGTTGAAGGTCGAACCGATCGAATCGGTACGATGGATGAGAATGCGCGAATCAGTCTCGAGCGAGCACAAGCAGTTGCGAGCCAGTTACAAGGACGCATTGACGTGTTAGGTCGAGGTGAACCCGATCTGTCTGAACCCCAGCTGCTGCCGGAAGAACGCATGTTACAGCGCGTTGTATCGATCTATGCTCTAGTCCCGATGAAGAGGTGAGCTGCGACGTCTGGAGCGCTCATCACAGGGCGCACGTACCCAGGGTGCCCGAGACCCAGGTGCCCGCACACCCAGGGCTTAAGCCCTGGGTTGGAGAGCCCTGGGTTGGAGAGCCCTGGGTTGGAGAGCGTCCGGTCACGTCCGGTCAGTGTGGGTGCACGATGCTGCATGCCCCATTCACGCTACTTCCTATTCTACCACATCGTCTTCGCGACAAAGTATCGCGAGTGGTTTATCGATGAAGGCATCGAGCAAGCTGTGTGGAATATCCTCTGGGAGATCTGCATTGAGAATGGCATGAAGCCTCATGCGATCGGTGGTGTTGATGATCACATCCACATCCTCGTAAGCATTTCAGCAACAATGACCGTTGCCGATGCCGTGTGGAAGATCAAAGGAGCATCATCACGCTACATCACGCAGCGCTTCTCGCACCTCACAGACTTCAGATGGCAGAACGGCTATGCCGTGTTGACGTTTGACTACCGCGCACTACCACGACTGGTCCGCTACGTCCGGGGGCAGCGTGAGCATCACCGGCACCGGCAGCGCCCCTCAAAACCCAGGGCTTAAGCCCTGGGTTGGGGAGCCCTGGGTTGGGGAGCCCTCGGTCGCAGTGCCCTCGGTCGCAGTGCCCTGCTCGCCCCCTACTCCCCCACCCAGTGCTGCAGCACGCGGAGGAGGAGTTCGCGATCGCGCTCGGTCCCTGTTTGCAGACGGATGACTTCGTCGGGCATGGCAATGCGATCGGCATCGTTGAAGATGGATTCGCGTCCAGGAATTGCCTCGACATAGACAATGGCATCATCGAGGGTACGCATAGTTGCTGCTGCAGCGCGTGCGAGCGGACTCTCAAGCGCGGCTTCGAAGTAACGCTCTGGGTTTGGCACATGTATAGAGCGATACGCCAGCAGTACGTCTTCGGCCCAACGTTCGTTGCGTTCTGTTGCTGCAGTACGAATTGCAGTGAGTGCATCTTCACGTGATGTGGTTCCAAGCATGCTGAGGTACACATCGTGGTATGGCGATGATGGATGCTCGACGATGGGACGTTCCATTGCGGCTTTGAGATGCGGCGGTACAAATCCGAACAATTGCTCAATGTCGTCCATGGTTTCACGTAGTATCGATTCCGGTATCTGACTCATGCCTGTGTCGAAGTCGAACGATCCCCGGATTGAGATGATGCGATTGGTCTCGCACATGATGCTGTCGAACGCACCTTCGACATCGCCACTAAAGTCGCTATCAACAAACGCTTGCCACGTAGTGCGTGAAAAGAGATAGCGTTTGGAAGGAAACCAATATCCGTTGCGCTCGTTGTCCCAGAACAACACAGTATAGTGCGTTGGTCCAACAAGCATGATGGTATGATACAGCATCTCCCTTGGCAAGGTGAGTGCGGCGGCGCAGAACAAACTCATTTCGTCAAGACACGAGACGATGCCGTTTGAAGAGCTCTTGCGATTCTGCGAGTGCTTGCGATGCGCACGAATAACGTCGTACGTCGAATACATGTAGTTGGGAAACGTTCCTTCGCTCAATGCATCGAGCATCCATGATGCACGGTCTGATCCCGTACCCTGCACGAACTCAATGTACCGCGTTAGACCTGCGATTCCTTGATCTATCACATCGTCGCCGAATCGCCCCTTTTCATGAGCAACATCAATGTAGCCGTAGATCATCGCAACATCTTGCGGATGCGGATGCTCGAAGTTCTTGTCAATGAACCGCTTGATCGCAAAGAGCTCGATGGGAATCGAAGGATCTGGCACCGTGAGACTCGGCATGTTCTCGACGACCTTGCCGCGACGCTCCCAGAGCGACTCTGAAAGCAAGTGCGATAGAATCAACGGTAACACAACATCTGGATGCACGATGGCATCGAAGAAGTTGGGCAGGACGACATTGGGTGAAGACGTATGCGTCACAGCACCACCACGGAGTGTATCATCGGATCGCCACTATAGGAACAATGCCAGCAATACAGACTTGACCCGGTTCTTCTCACATCTGCGTCCTACTCAATGCATCTCGCAGCGACACTACACCTTGCTGCTCAACAACGCGTGGGAGAAACGCAACGCGTCCGTTACTACTTGCAAGTGCTCGACTGTAATACCAATCTTCGACGCCACTTTCTCGTTTGCCTTCGTTGTATGGGGGTGGACCCCAAGCGATGAGCGCCTTCCATGGAAGGTAGAATGCAGCGCCGTTAAAGCTCGTACCAATATCTATGCGCTGTCCATTGTGTTCGATGGAACCGACCGATGGATGATTCTTCACCTGCGTTGCATCTCGTTGTAGAGCAACGGCATCAACATCCTGACGTTCACAGAGTTCTCTACAGTCGCTGAGAAATGGCTCTTGGAGTGTCATGTCATCATCAAACACTGTGATGCTGCGAGGATGGAGCAACGCAGCTACGCGCCATGCTTCGTGGATGCCATAGCCCTTCTGCCATTGCGCTACCGTGTTGGGTGCATGGGCGATTACAATGCGCACCACGCCACTCCGCCGCAACTCTTCGAGTACAGCACTGGTTTCGTCTGCGCTTCCTGGATCTACAACAATGATGATTGCAGAAGGCTCGTAGTGGTGTATCGAACGCACGCATGCACTGAGCAACGCGCTTCGATCACGGGAAACCACAATAGCAACGTCATCATTACCAGCAGTTGGAAGTTCAGATTGATACCGAAGGCGCGTTTCAATGCTCGTTAGCGAACCAACAACCCAACGTTGCATTGCATCCACTGTACGCCAGTGAGTGCGCTGAATCTTCAAGAAGATTAGCACACCTATGACGATCAACAATGCCAGCGTGACCGCAGTGATAACAAATAGCGGTGTGATCATGGTTGTTTCCACACGCTTACACGCGCTGATCCAACCACTTGACCAACTGCTTGCGTGGCGCGATAAACATCATCACGGCAATCAAACTCATCGCGACCATAATCGCGAAGTAGTTTTGGTTACTCATCTTGTCGTAATACGAGCCAATGAACCCAGCGAGGTAGTTACCGAAGAAGCTCGATAAAAACCACACGCCCATGAACATACTCACCATGCGTGCTGGAGCGACCTTTGATACCATGGCTTGTCCGATTGGCGACAGATACAATTCGCCGATGGTGAAGAGGAGCACAACACTAGCTACCCATAGCACGTTGATCTTGTCAGCCCCTTGCGCAAGACTCGCAACAAACATCATGACGAGGAATGCGATTGCCATCCAGCCACAGCCGATAGCCATCTTGACAATGGATGATGGCTCTTTGTCCTTCTTTCGCTGTCCGGCCCACACGCGATTGAGCAGCGGTGCAAGAACGATGATGAAGAACGGATTCAGCACCTGGAACCACGACGATGGAATGTCGAGTCCGAGGATGCTCCAGTTTGTCTTTTCATCTGCCCACACTTGAAGTGC
>JAURNF010000267.1 GCA_030830285.1 Candidatus Kapaibacterium sp. | reverse complement strand
CTTGAACCCAGATTGTGCTCACATTATGTCGTCTGCCTCTGGTGACTTCTCCACCAACGCCGCTGCGTAGAAGGCCTCCCACTGTGCCATTCGCAACTACTCGTCCGCCCGAACCGATCGTTGTGAACGCGTCATCTTCCACGCAGCCACATGCCCATCGATCCTTTAATGCGCCGACTAACAGCGCGTATGGCGGACCTGCTGCATTCCACACAGACTCATCCTTTACGGCGAAACACACACCGTTGCGGCGAACTGTCAGAGAACCAGGCATTCTGCCTTCATCTTCAATATCAGCCGTGCCTTTCCCGACAAAACCATCTTGTCCAGTCTCATCATACCCCATGGTGAATGCGAACTCGCCCATCGCATCACTCTTTGCAACTACAAGGTCACTCTTGGGAAGTCCGTACATCGTATCACGAGCTACAGTGACACGGCGACCTCGAAATGGACGCTCAGTTGTTTCGCTGACGGCATCAGTAATGTTGACATACTTGAGACCAAAGAACGGAATGTCGACCATCCCAGCTGATGCCAGATATGGGGTCGTTCCAGGAGGCGTTGGAACTGGACTAAGGATCACAGCATCAGGTGCGTATGGAAATCCATCAAACTCTTGTCCAGCCGTGTTCGCATCAAGCGCAGAACTACCAACAGTGCCATCAGCGACGAACTCAAGTTGTCGCACAGTAAATGGCTTGGTGAAGTGAACTGGTTCGTGCAATCGTGAACCGCTGAGATTCACAGTCCCTCGGCCGGACTCCATAACACCAGCTGTTCGCTCACCTTCTTCTGGCAGAATAACGATGCTCCATGGATTTTGTGTGCTCTGTGCCGAATCCAAGCGTATCCAGGAAGCTGGTGCATCAAGTGTAGCTGTGAGCGGTTGCTGATCAACGGAGAACGTTAACGTGTTGTTTGGAAGCGTACATGTACCAGCGATACGCGTTGCAGTAACGGCATCACTGGTGAGTGACATGTAATAGTTGCGATTTCGTGGCGTCTTCGCGTTCGTCGTATCGCCACGGATACCCATGAGTGAGAACGAGGACTGAGCTGCTCGATATCGCTTGTCGCTTATACGACCCAGCTTAAATCCAGAACTCATGATGGAATCACGGACACTTGAATACACAAGGTCCGCATGTACACCACCAGCGCCTAAAAGAAGTTGTCCGGAGAGGAACTGAGTCGAAGTAAATGGTTGATTGCGTACGTCACGACTTGCAAGAATCTCCAGCGAAGGACGACACGTATCAGATATCAAGATCCCTGCATAGGGCTCACGTTCGTGAATCACCTGACTCTTCTGCATTCTGAAAGGTTCCCAACGCAGCGGACGCACCCATGTTGAAGGATACTGTGCATAGATTTTCGCACCATTCATCGGTGATATTGTTCCACGGAAGACCGTTGGCCCCTGATAGACGCCAGCTCGGAAACTAAATGCTCCTCCCTGGCTCGGGCTTACGATGATTCGAATACTACCCGTAGAATCAATAACGCAGTTCTGTCGAGCGTAGATACCGTTCGTCGATGCGACGGAGTCTCGATGTAACGAGTCGGGATACAGATATCCTTCAAACCGTCCGTCCGCAATTTCCGAGTTGACAAATCGCACTGCACAGGCCGTATACGCAATCTCATGTCCATACGGAATGGTCATCCGTTGCAGTTGACGTGTGTTGGTTATTGGTGTTAATGCCATGTCAACAGACAACCCCTTATCGGTAACAACACCATTCCGTCCCATCAACTCCAGTTGTTGATAGCCAGTATTGCTCACAACGCTCGAAGATGATCGAGGTGCAACACGAACGTTAGGCAGCATAATCGACACGTCGTCGGCAACACCGGATAACGTGCTCGTAAGCGACGCGTCTATGGTGTAGTCTCGTGCAGTGATCGCACACTGTGTTTCCCCGATATACATTGGTGTTGTTTCAGCACTAACGCGCACGAGAAGATCACATGGGGCAGTGAGTGCCGTTAATGGGAACGGAAAGCGGCCTGGCTCTCCAGTTCCTCGTTCTACGAAGGCAGTCGTATGATATGCAGATCCAGATGCCTTCGCAGTTGTTGCAGTGATGATCAACGAGTCGATATCAACAACAATGTTGTCGCTCGGATACCACGATAGCGATGATTCTGATTGTGGTGTTGCTGGATAGGTGACCAATCCTTGCACTGCCGTCATTGTACGCTTTGCCTCACCCGTCCATTGTACGTACTCAAACGCAACATCAGCGCATGATGTTGCTCCAGTGATCGATGCCTGGTTGATTGCAGCGCGTGGCATACGGACATTGCGCGTGAACGCTTGAGGCGGCACTGATGATCGTGTTGCAGACGAAGTCGTATCTCCTGCTTGTTCAGACCACGAATACGTTGGGCGCTGGACCATCGAGCGCTCCCTTGGAAGTGTCGGCACAACTGTCTTCCGACGATCACAACGCGTTACGAGACATCCACGTCCGCTATATGCTCCCGATCGGTCTGTTGGATTCCATGATGTGACAGCAATCGCGTATCCATTGAGCACAAGCGTGTCTGGACGTTGGACGGTAGATGGTGCGCTGCGGTCGATACGAAACGATCCAGCTTCACTGTATCCGCTATTTGACGTAGCAGGTTGTCCGTTACGGTATACCGCACGTACACGCCATGCAAAGCGCTTCGCACCATTCACTGTCAGCGGTCGCTCTGCCTTCGTCATAAGAAATTCTGGACGCTGCAGGCGTTTTACCAATAGGCGTTCATTTCGCTCAATCGCAACTGCAGGGTTCTCCTTTGCGACAATTGGTACCACCACGAGGTCGTACTCGACATCGGCTCCAACTTGCGAACGCAATACAGGAGTCCATCGAAACATGAGTGCTTCATCATCAACTATCTGATCCTCGACTGGAAATACAAGTGTCGGTGGATCGGCGATAATGATGTTGATGTCCGTGCAGCTCGTAGCATTTCCAGGGGCCTGTTCGCCGTTGTCGTTCAACAGCATCACGCATACTTGATATTCACCTTCAGGCAATGACTGCGTCTGTGCCGCCATTGCTTGGACGGACTTATCTAGCAATACAGAATTGACATTGATGACTTGCTGTCCAGCAAGCGTTGTGATCTTACCGCCACCTGGAACATCGAACCGTGGAATCTCACGAGAGTCGTTGTTAGTGTATGCAACGGTGCGGTTGCGAGCACGATCATACACGGCTACCGATAGACGCATCCTAGGTAAGTCCTCGCCACGGTTGATGATCCGCACCTGTGCAACAGACGGATCACGTTGCCACGCAGACAGCTGCGAAGGTGTCGGGTTGCGAAACGTGATATACACATTGACCTGTGCATTGACAGATATCATCGCAGCAATCATCATCGCCACGACGAGAAGCACTCGATGTCCCATCATTCTCCCCAAGCCCCCTCGCTTGTGTGAAGAAAAACAACTCTAGACCCCGCGCCTGGTTACACTACCAAGACTTCGAGACCACCAACCGTATAATCCCTTCACGATACGATCCACCGAGAACAGGTGGAAGCATGCGCTCATCGAACACAGATCGCTCTGCTCGAAGATCAATATCTGCGATATCCCCTATTCGAGCAGTAACTCCGACCGAATAGCCGATACGATCGCCAGCCTGTTGATCGAGGGCTAACGTCAATCCCGCGTTTACACTCAACACATCATCGATGCTATACGACCCAGACACATCCCCCGTCACGACGGCTGTTGATGCGCTCTCGGAACGTTGTTCAATGATGCCGCCCCCAAACGTGATGTTCAATGGAAACACGAATGACAGAGATTGATACATGTTGATCGATTGCACGGAATAGTCGCTCATTTGAGCCGTCGTTACTGATTGCTGGAGCGCATATGCAAGCTGTGTGCTTGCGCCCATATCTCCGATACGATAGGAGTAACCCGATGTCGCATTCCACATTTGCGTGCGGTTCGCATACGCAAAGAGCGAATCAGTGGTGTTTGATTCCTGAACGTACGGCATGTATGACACACGCAGGTAGGGCAGCGATCGGGGTACGATCCCGATACTTGCCCCCATGGACGTTGTGAGCGTTGTTGCACGCTTGAGCGGCACAAGGTTGTCATGGTCTCGGCGGATAAACACACCAATCGTGAATTGGCGTTTGAAGAGTCCTTGATCAATGCGTGCATCATATCGCACCACATCGACACGCATGTTTGGCACACCCAAGGCGCGATACCCTGTACCGATACGTCGAATACTAGCGCTGAATCTCGTTCCTGACTCGACGATGGACAGGTTTGTTGAAGCGAATGCAGACCAGTCTGCATAGGTCGACGAACTGGAATCAATGAGCTTCAACAACGCAGCTGGTACGGCGTTCGTTGTAATGCGTGGAGCGAGAAGATCACCGACGGTAACTGACCCTGCAAGTTCTGCGTTGATACTCCAGACATTCCGTATCGGCTCGATGCGGAAGTCCATCGAACCAACAATGTTCCGCTGCGGTGGTGCCCCTGCAAGTGAGTCGACACGTGGGAGTGAAGCAGGATCATCGGTTGTGTACACACCACTCACGGTGAAGTGCTCGCCATCTCGTGAACCTACACCAACACGTGCTGCGGTTATCTGGCGTCCGTAATCTGCAATGTCTGTGAGCGTGTACAGTGTTGTATCAATGCGCACTCCATCGGTGCGCACAAGTGGGCGTTGTGTTGTACCGCGAACGAAATGGAGATAGAAGGTGCGTCCGGGATTCCATTCAACATCCAGGCCATTTACACGTGAACCTTGCAACGTGAGCTGCGTCATCGAAGGAAACACAGTGCCGTATCCGATCTTGGGCATCCATAGCATGATTGCTTCACGTCCGGAGAGAATGCCGAGATTCTCCAAGGCGTCGGCATAGTCGGTGATCGCACCGCCACGCTCACGCAGTTCTTGAAGACGCTGATAGTCGGCCAGACGTCCTTGTACCTGCGTTACACCGTCCTGTACGTTACTTGCGTCCTCACGAATCTGCTGAAGTGCGGAGCCTGAGTCGCTAACTAAGAACTCATCCAATGCGCGATATGCGCGTTGTTCAACGATGCGCTGAAGGACTTCTGGATCGAGCGACAGTGATACTGCATTGATGTTCTGACGTGTAGATCCCTGTTCCGTAGAGAACAAGACAGTCGCACTCAACGGAATCCCGAACACAAGCAGTGTGGGCGTGAACTCAGCACGAGCAAAGTCAGGTGGTTTCTGTTGAAATGTGCCCTGACGATTGGACGTTTGACCCAGTAGTCGGTAACTCCCAGTGAGAACGATGTTTGCATCGGATGCACCGGAGCCAAGTCCGAACCAGGACTGCGCCATGAGTTGTGATCCTACGCAGAGGAATGCTATCACGAGGTAGCGGCGACTCACTTCGATGACCTCATACGCTCGATGAAGTCAACGTTGATATGGGCAATACGAGACCAATCACGTACGAGAATTGCTGCACGTCGGTTCTTAAATCGTTGCACATCCCAGACGTAGGTCTCGAGTGACTCTCGAACGTTTGTCGTATCTGATACTGTAGATGCGACAACGACGAATGAGCCCGTTAGGCCTGGCAAGCGACGGCGATCGCCACGTACGGTATCTGCTTGTGCTGCTTCGACCACAAGTTCAACACATGCGTCTGGAGAACGTGAACCTCCAGCACGAACGCGAATCTCTTCCTCAGTAATCACGAAGATGTCAGAACGCATACTTCCTGTCAGTGCGTCGCCAACATCTCCATATGTGGTATACCACCATTGTCGATGATGCTGCACATTGCCAAGTGTTGGATGTGAACCACGAATCGGCGTAACCTCTGCCACATCACCCTCTGCAGTCCAACAGGACAACGTTCCCGTTTCGAAATCCCAGTTGTCGCCTGCGCATTGTTCACCACTGCGAGATACCGACTTCGAAGACTGATCCGCAACATCTGACGCTGTACGTGCCATCTGGAAGGACCACACCTCGCTGCTACCTACGTCCCGAAGCATATTGCCACGTTGTTCGAACGCCGTCACATACCATGCATAGCGTTGATCTGGCGTAAACTGCCGCGCACTAATTGGGTACATGAACACAGTTCGATCAAGTCCGGCGATATCAAGAAACGCTGGATTACGAAGTACTGCATCTTGTGGTGTTTGACCTGCAAACTGCTCGGCAATACGCAGGCGATATGTGATCCGCTGTGATGTCGGAGGAGCCGCACCTAACCACGAAAAAACCGGATACCGCTCACTCACCTCTGCGTCGTGTGCTGGCGCGAGGAGGAACGGCTGCGACGTGACTTCGATGAGTACGTCGTTGCAGTACTCAGCGAGCACCTCACCCGACGCTGCATCGACGACTTCAGTACATCCTCGAAACTCACCAGACGGAACTGTACCAGAGCGAAATACCATGTCGTAGTATGCAGGCGCATACGACTCCGTTGTGAACGGCTCAAGGTCGCGCCCAGTGAATCGAAGCACTCCTGGTGGAAGATCAAACTGTCGTGATCGTGCGACGAGAACTCGCGCAGTGCTAGGCTGTATCTCATCAACAATTCCACGTAAAAATACACGGTACGTCGTTGATGATGTGTTGACGATGTCTCCCCGCCACAAGTCACCAGTACGGTACATGTTTGGCGGCGGAGGTGCCACACGGATAGTCACAGCACCCGGCTGAGCACAAACGACCCCACAACACACCAGCACAAGGCAGAGTGTAGCCAGTATTCTCATGATAATGTCCCTTGAACCCCAAGTGCCAAAGTACGATTTCTTTAAAACCTGACGTTTGTCATAGGATGCCGAATGGGTATGCGGGAAGTTGCCCTGGCAAGGAACTTCACCATGTACTAACGGAGCATCACCATGTCGTCTCCTCGAGTCCTCGTTCTATCGTTATGTACCGCAATCCTCCTCTCCTCGTGCGGACTTCTTGACTCTACCGATGAGGGACCCAACGACCTTGGCGGCAGCACCGATCTGGACCTCACCGATGTCGGACGTCAATGGGGTGTGTCGATCGATTTCGCACGCCTCTTCCCAAATGGATGGAAGTATGATTACAAGGACTCGAACATTGTAACGAAGCGCGATAACGGCATCACAACGGTGTCAGTTAATCTCGATGCCGCATTCGACGTTGTCCACGAGTTCGATACGTTGCTCGGCACGCAGGACTTACCACAAGCTTCAAAGCTGGAGGTAGTGAATTGGATCCTCGATCGCTACGGTGCAACGATTGACCTCTCGACTCCGAACCGACTGAAGATTCGTGCCGATGTACAGGTGAAGGTCACCGACCAAGGTATTCAAGAGTTCATCTCATCGAAGAATGATCTCTCGAAACCGTTCACTGTCATTAAATACTCGATGAATGTCGGAGATAGCTGGTCATTCACCGATAGTAAGGGCGTAACAACCCGCCGCACAGTAACCTATCACTCGACGACGGATGATTACCCTGTGGCCTACTGGAAGCTTAAGGTGTACAAGACGGAGAGTATCGTCGATGGTGATCCCGTCCTGCAGAAGATCGTGTACGTCACGAATCACAAGTTCGGACTTGTCGGCATTCACCTGTTTACCAAGACTGGTAAGGAAATCCCCCTTACGATCTTCCCACCAACGCTCTAGAACGGCGTCCACTGCACCACAAACGCCGGCGCAACATTAGGTCCGGGCAGCACCGCAATCCCGAAATCAAAGGTGAGTGCGGTGTTGCCTTGACGCACACCAACAAACAACGCACTATTGGATGGACGGCGGAGATCGGCATTCCACAACTCACCAACGAAATGCAGATCGTGCAGTTCCGGGAATCGCACATCCATCATGAGTGCTACGCCGATGGTTCCGTTTGTGTATGGAAAGCGAAACTGACTGAACAGTGTTCCACCGCTCACGGTGTAGTCGTCCTTGCCAGCAATCTTCGCATGAACAAGCGTACTAACACTTGTACGCTTTCCAGTAAACGTTGCAACGCCGTAGAGATGTCCGATGAAGTTGACGTCATTTACCCAGGCACCATTTACCCCTAGCGCATACACCTGCTTGCCCTGTTCAACCAATCCGTTTGATCCCTCGTACACGGTGCCCTTCACGTTCACTGTGCTGAACTGATTTGACCATCCGATGCCAGGCACAACAGTACGTCCAGCCGTAATGCTGAGTACAGAGCCAATACCCACACCAATCGTAGGCATCACGCCCTCGACAAGCGCGAGGTAGTGATCGTTGCCAATAGGTTGTGCCGTAGGAAGAAGAATGCCACGATGACGTGCACGGTACGACGACTCGCGCGGGCCAATCCATGCAATCTCACGTGCATACAGTCGAGCGCGTCCGAACGACGTAGCGATGCGGAGAAATGAACCCGAAGAGTCTGATGTGATTTCGACGATCTGACCCGTAACAACGTCGCCATTGATCAAGCGCACGTAGTACTCAGTATCCGTTTCGTACTCGAGTGCATCAAGTACTTCGTTGCCGATGCCAAGATCTTGTGCGGGACTTGTGTACGGCACCGCGCATGCATAGCTCAGCACCAACATCATCACAAGCACAATGTGCTTCATGCTGCCTGCTCCGTTGAAAACGCTAACTGTCCACACGCAGCATCAATATCGACACCGCTCGATGAACGCACTAACACTTGGACATCTTCCTCACGGAGTTTCTGCAAGAACCATTCAAATCGTTCCGATGGCGACGGCTTGAGCGTCTTCGCAAACCCCTGAGGTTGTGTGAAGTCGATGTCGTGAAATGGAATCACATTGATCTTCGTTGGCATACGTCGCGCGAGCTTTCCGAGGCGTCGGACATCATCAATCGAATCATTGATGCCATCGAACAGGATGTACTCGTACGTGACACTTTTACGCGTGGCGCGGTAGTAGTACTCGAGCGCCTCGATCAATTCCGGCAAGGTATACTTCTTCGCAATCGGCATCAGCTCTGCACGCACGTCCTGCGTTGTTGCATGGAGCGATACCGCGAGCTTGATAATCTGTCCTTCATCCGCCATGCGAATGATGCCAGGAATCACACCTGCTGTCGATAGCGTTGTCCGACGCGGCGCAACCATCTTCGTCCGCTGATCGTTGAAGATCTGCGTCGCGCGCATCACCGCATCGTAGTTATTCATCGGCTCGCCCATCCCCATGAACACGATGTTCGTGATGGGCTTATCCGAATGCTTTTGCGCCTGAAGAAACTGATCGACAATCTCACCAGCTGTGAGATTACGCGTGAGCTTCAACGACGCAGTAGCACAGAACACGCAGCCGAGATTGCACCCAACCTGTGTAGAGACGCATAACGTGAGTCGACGAGGTACGCCATCAGCCTCGCGCATCTCACTCGGAATCAGCACACTCTCAACAGCACGACCATCGTGCAGCTCGAACAAGAACTTCTTCGTGCCGTCCTCTGACTGCTGCACGGTCTGGAGTCGAACACTTGATGTTCGATAGTCAGACTGAAGCGTTTCCCGCAACTGTTGGGGCAGGACGTGCATTCCGGCCACATCGTCGAAACGATGGATGTAGAGCGCATCATACACCTGCTGCGCACGGTACTTCCGCTCGCCACGCTCCAAAAAGAGCTGTTCGAGGTCGGCTAAGGGGTGCCCCTTGAGCTCAGGCGGACCCGCCACGATATCGCGTTTTGCTATTGCCACATGGCAAAAATACGCCTAGGGGGCCAGCATACCCCCACGAAAACCCTTGATTAGTGTCCGAAAGGGTATATTTTAGGCAATCGGGGAACTGAATCGAATCGACGTATGGTTGTCTCTCGACACGCCAGGTCAAAGAACACACGCACGCTCAGAGAATCAACGCCAGGAACAACGAAGTAGTACTCGTTGTATCGCGCCGTCAAGCACGATGCTGTGACTACGCGATATGCCGACTAACGGCTAAGCGGTTATTCTGAAATACGAGGGAGGACCTATGGTCTCTGCTACCCTGCGTTTTGCAGCTCTTTCACTCTCAGTCGCTCTGCTTGGTACAAGCACAGCTCTGGCCTCCGATGGTACACTCGCCGCAGGCGATTACATTGGATTCACGTTCTTTATCGGGTACATGGCGATGTTCGCCGCCTCGGTGTTCTTCTTCTTCGAGCGCGGTCGCGTCTCGGACAAGTGGAAGACATCGATGCTGGTGTCGGGATTGATCACGATGATCGCTGCCGTACACTACTTCTACATGCGCGGTGTGTGGCTCGATACGGGTACGTCGCCAACGCAGTTTCGGTACATCGACTGGATCCTGACGGTTCCTTTGATGTGTATTGAGTTCTACCTCCTGCTGCGTCCAGCCGGTGCGTCGTCCTCAATGCTGTGGCGTCTGTTCGGTGGTGCTGTGTTGATGCTTGTAGCAGGATACATGGGCGAAGCCGTTCAGCCAGCATCGAACGTGATGTGGGGTATCATTTCGACAATTGGTTGGGCAATCATCATCTATGAAATCTACATGGGTGAAGCACGCAAGCGTGTTGATGCGTCCGACAATGCTGGTGTCAAGACTGCCTTTGTGCGCCTCCGCTGGTTCGCACTTGCAGGCTGGGCGATCTATCCAATCGGCTACATGTTGCTTCCTGGCAACCTCATGGCTGGTATGATTCCAGTGTCGAACATGGATCTGATCTACAACATCGGCGATGCCGTGAACAAGATCGGCTTTGGCTTGGTTGTGTACGTGATGGCAATCAACGACACGAAGTAATCTCGCCAAATAAATCAGCAATATGAACGCGGGCGCTCTACCATTCGATGGAGCGCCCGTTGTTGTTTATCCAGCTCGTAGTCCTTCTTCTACACAAGTAGTTGCGCACACTCCTGACCGATACTCGATCCTAGCGCTATACCCATACCGTTGCATCCAAATGCAACAAGTACTCGAGGCTGTGCATAGGCAACAACTGGCTGCTTGTTCTCCGTGAACGCCATGGTTCCAGCCCACCGATGCTCGATAGCTACATCGTAATGCGTTGGGAGAATCACCGCACGTAGGAGATCCTCAAGCGCATGCTGTATGCGATCCGTGACGTCGTGCGAGGTCGTTGTCTCTCCAGCGAAGTCGAGGTTGCGGCCGCCCCCTAACAATACACGTCCATCGAGTTCACGGAAGTAATAGTACCCTTCATCGAGATGAAATGATCCGCGTAGCGATAAGCCCTGCACTGGCGCTGTAACAAGCACCTGTCCACGACCAGGCGTGATCTCCGGTATTGCAGGTGATTGTACGAGCGCCGGTATCATGGCATTCGTAGCGACTACTACCTGCAAGCACGTAAGATCAACGTGCTGGTGTGGACTGATACAGTGAAGTGTAACCTTCCCTGTGTCGGCATCAATACTCGACACCTCAGTGCCGGTGCGAATGTGAACACCGAGCTCTACAGCTCGCTTCCACAACGCTTGCAACATGCGACCTGAATGTAGCGTCCCTTCGTGCGTTGTATGAATCAACGCAAACACGGATTCCGAGAGTTGATAGTCAGAACGCAGATCGTTACGCTCGCGAAACGGTTGGTCGCCGATCACATCGTGAAGGAGAACGTTCACATCATGCAGGCGTTTGAGCGATGGATGATCCTGCAGAAACACCTCACTACCACCGTCTGCATGATACCCGATGACATGATGTCCACATCGCTTCAACAGTACTTGGAGTCCTTCCATGCGGCGACGCACAAGCGTATGTGCAGCGTCTGCACCCATCATGTCGATATCGTGCGCGATCTCGCTCAATGAGCCGAAACATGCGAACCCAGCGTTGCGCGTTGTAGCACCAGTGGGAAGATGGCCGCGCTCAAGCACCACGATGCGACGGTCTGGATGCCGCTCTGCGCAGGATATCGCCGTGCTAATGCCAATTATCCCTCCGCCTATGATCGCGATGTCATACGCCTGCCACGCAGCGATGTCCCAGTAAGATCTCATACGAAAAGATACGACTTGCTTGTAACCGGTGGAGCGGTGTTGGTTTCTTGCTGTTGTCACCCGATTTTACTGACGTATGCCATACACACTCCTCACCGACGAAGAACTGTTCGCGATGGTTCGCGATCAGAACGATGAACAGGCGTTTCGCGCCCTGTTCAAGCGGTACGATAAGCGTGTATATGCATACTGTCTGCGAGCCCTTGGTTCTCATGATGATGCCCAAGATGTGTTTCAGACAATCCAGTTAACGGTGTACGACAAGCGAGCGTCGTTTAACGATGGTTCGTTCGCCGCCTGGCTGTTTACGATTGCGCGAAACTTCTGTTTGAAGACGCTTCGCGGACGTAAACACAATGTTGAAATCACAGATGAAGTAGTGACTGTTGAGCCGGAAGACACACACAGTTCCGACTTCCTCCTGCGCCAAGCACTCCACAAGGCTATCGGCCAACTCCCTGATGAGTTTCGTGAAGCGCTGTCGATGAAGTACTTCGATGATCTTCCCTACGAAGACATCGCTGCGGCTCTCGATATCACTGTAGCGTTGGCTAAGGTTCGTGTCTTTCGCGCCAAGAAACTCATTCAACAAACGATGTCCACGATAATCGATGAACTACGATGACAAATCACGAATTACTTGCAGGGTTTCTTGATCGCTCGCTGAGCGAAGACCAGCTGCTCGAGTTTGAGGCTCGTCAGTTGGCTGACCCCGCATTCGCGCATGAAGTGAAGGAGATGCTCACCGTCGAGCGACTTCTTCAGCAGGAACCACCACGGGTTGACTATCCTGTCGGATTCCTCGCAACGATCGAATCAAACATTGCAGCGAAGGTCGCTGTTGGTGCCGCTGGTGGAGGTTTGCTCGGGTTCCTTGCACACAACGCATGGACCTGGATCGTTGGCAGTACTGCCGCCGCTGCAATCTCTGGTGGTGCACTGTACTTCGCAACACGCGACAGCGAACCTGCGCCACAGACCCCAGTCCAAGAACGCATTCAGTCTGCCCCTGCACGTCCAACACTGGAAGAACCTCTTCCAGCTCAAACACCGACTGCAGAGGCTCCAATAGCTGCAACGCCTAGCGTAACGCCGGTTCCTTCTGCTGATCGTCCTATTACGATCGATGCGAAGACCACTGCGCCTGACCCTGTACTCAAGCAATTGATCGTTGAGTACGAGCAGTGCAACACAACGAACGATCATGTTCGTTGTGCACAGTACTCGCTTCTCCTTGGACGTCGCTTCCGCAGCGATGGCAACACGAGCGAGGCGCGACAGTACCTCGAGTCAGCTATTCGCCACGCACAGACTGTGCGACTTGTTGATTACGAGATGGATGCACATGGCGAACTCGGATTGCTCGCGAAGTCGCGCGGCGACCTCGATGGTGCTACACGTTCATTTGAACGCGCAATCGACATCGGGCGCACACATAAGCGCAGCGTTGTCCGTTGGACGCAAGAGCTTGAATCACTACAACAGTAATTGCCGGGTTATCACGTTCACAAGGCGGCGTTCGTAGTGCACTACGGACGCCGTTCTTGTTTGCGCCAAGCTGTGGCTACTTGATAGATCGATCGTTCCGGCTCTACAAGTCCGCGCATGTACCACTGCGTTACACCCTCCCGAGCGGAGAGTCGCACGGCATCACGTCGATCCAATGGTGCAAGCACGAGTCCATCAATTGTTGTTGCTACATCGACGTAGTCAATGCGCTCAACAGGTATCATCGTTCGGTCAGTCGTCGACTGTGAGCGGAGTCGAATTGTTGCCGGCTCGCTTCGCGCCCACGTACTATCCTTGTCGACCACTTCGAGATGGATATCTACGTCTTGTTGACGTGCCTCTGATTCAAGGTCGGCGTTCATGTTCCATGGCACAAACGATGGCACTCCACCACTGTCTGAGATAACTCGCACTGTTCGTCCATTGGTCTGTACCGTAACTGCCCAACGATCTACCCCTGCCTCACTTGCTACATCGGGTATCACACGCACGGTGGGCAGCTCGGTATCATTGAGCATCTGCGTTGAGGTGAGAGGCGCGAGAGTGCTTGTAGATCCGTCGAACACGATTGATTGACCAAGGATGCCCGACGCAACAGCGTAGCGCACAGGCAGTCGACGCTCGTCGATGCCAAATGTCTCGCGCATGTAACGACGGAGTGTCTGCACACGTTGTTCAGCGATGGCCTTGCGTTTATCCGTGCCATCGTGATACACGACAAGACTGCAAGCTGCGCGAGTGGCGCGCATTCGTGAGCCGACAATGTTATGGATGTTGTACTGCCAGTGCGTTGGTGCATCCTGAAGCAACGACGACGTTTTCCATGTCTGAATCTCAAAGGGAGAAAGTCGGACATATCGCTGAGGTATCACCGACTCATCGTTGTCGAAGACGATCACTGGCAGCAGCTGTACCACATGCGTCGTGCGGACACGTTGTGCAGACACGGATGCGTCATCTGATACTGAGCCATCATCGTGCACAAAGGCCAGCTTCATTGATACACGCAGAATTGCCGGTGGCTTTGGGTAGAACGTAGTGTATGCTTCTCGGATCGTCACTGATACCACACCATCTGCCACACTTGAGTCAGATGTCCGACTTATGAGAATAGTCTGTGGTTGCTTCACGAGACGACTGAGCTCGACCGTCGTATCGCGGAGCACTCGCTCTGCACGCTGCGGTACGATGGGAACCATAGCGACTTCTGTCCCAGCGTTGAACGTACTGCGAAGTCCAAGACCAGCTGTGACCACACGAGAACGTAGCGAGCCGTTAGAAGCTGGTGATGTTATCGACTGCTGTAGTGCTATGAACGGAGTGAGTGAGAGCACGCCAGACGATGTGATGGGGATGATTCCCTCCATCCGCCCTTGCACTGCGACAGATGCAACGGAGAGAGACGGAATGGAACCTTGTCCGGTTATGCGCTCGATAGATCCATCCAAAAACGGAAAGTCTACGGGATCAGCGAAATACATCCGTTGTCGGTATCGTGATGAGAGCGGAATCACGATTGGCGTTGCGAACTCAAGAGCGAGCCACGGCAATGGCTCGTAGCGCACGTAGGGCACCGCATCGATTGCAGCCGTATGCGTCTCGAGGTCATGAGCGATTGTTGCTTGATAGATTCCTGGTCCGTATGGATTCGCAATAACGATGCGCTCGTTTGCACGATAGCGGAGCTCCATCGATGCATACCGCAGCCGACCACCGAACCGAAGCTGCGAGTGCATGCTGCCATCGATTCCTACAGCAAACTGCGTATTCGACGGACTCCCTTTCGGTTCGTAGAGAAGTCCACCCGGTGTGGGTACGCCATTGATGGATGAGAAGTCGCTCGAACCGATAGGATTCATCCACGCTGCCTGGACATTCCACGACCATGTCTCGGGCTCTTGTGCCAGACACAACGTCACAGTCGAAACCAGAATTGCCGTCAACATCAGAACGCGCATAGCTGCAAAACTATATCTAGCGGACGACGAATGCGCGCACGACGGACGAAAGTATCTCAGATGTTGATAATTGTGCCGACAGACGGGCGTAGTATACGCCAGGCTGCAGCGATACATCGACCGAGCCGCTCGTTGCTATCGTGAATTCGGTACGTCCCGAGCGAATGTCCTGCGTGAGATCAGCTACCACGATGCCCCGAGCATCAACGATCTCAAGTCTGCCCTTGCCAGCCGGAACACTGTCAACCGTAATAGTACCAGACGTCAGTATTGGATTCGGAGCAACGGTCACCTCGAGCTGCGAAGCACGTGGATTGATAAGTCGCGCCGTTCCATCTGGCATAGTCCATACGTTTGACACCCGAAGCACAGATGACTGCGATTCAAGCGTTATGCGTTTTCCATCTGCAAGAGTTGCCTCGACGGGCTCGAGTGCTAACGGTGAAAACGCTGCATCTCCAAGAACAACCACGCCTAGCCACTCAAGAACCACATCACCACTTGCAGAGATTGTTACCGGCTCGCGCGACGTCACACGAACAAACGTTCTGTCATCACGTGTAATGACCGACATCTGGTCGTTGACCAGTGGTACGATCACCGTTCCGTTGATAGCACTTTCCGTAGAAAGCTCAATGAAGGTTATTGGACCATCAAGTGGTGTTTCACTTGTCGCGATGATCTGGAATCGCACAGTATCGCCGATTCGGTGCACCAGCGTATCCGCCGTAAAGGATGCTTGGAGTTGAATCGGTTGCGGACGCATGTTGACGATTGCAGTAATCGTCGTTGAGTCGAGCTTCGTTCCATCAAGCGTTAATCGCGTCAACACAAACTGCTCGCTAACGCTGCGCGATGAACGTGGACGCGCAGTGAATGACGTTGTGATCGAGCGCGTACGAGAAGCACCGAGTGGATCCGTAATAGTACCCGTTACCACGCCCGAGGTAATCATAGGTCGCAGCGTGTAGCGAAACTCGCGTAAACGTGGAGATGTTGGCAGCTGCACTACAAGGTCGGACGTTACCGTCATTCCTGGAGTGAGATCATTAAACACCACCTGATCACTATCCTTCATGCGTACACCAGTGCCGTCGAGAATCACACGAATCGTATCGAGTGCCTCTCCCGTTGGAATAAACGTGCGGATGAGTCCGACGGTATCGACGATACGTCCAACCAACGTTGGTGCAAACGCAAATCGAAAACCAATTGTATCGCGGTCGAGCTGGTACGGTGCTGTAGCATCAGGAGTACTAAACGGAGTGTCCGGAGCTTTCGTAATACTCCACCGTACGTCACGAATAAAGTTGTCTCGAATGAGCACCATCTTCCGCGTTGAATCGCCGATCATCACATCACCAAACTCGATACGGTCGATGCGCTCGATTCGAAATCCTGTTCCATTCAGACGAATTCGGATACGTTCATTATTTGGTGGTATGATTGGAATACGATCAAGAATGATCTCATCCCGAAACGTACCTGGAGCCGTTGGCAAGAACTCGCATTTGAGGCGTAGCTCACCATTCTTGACAACCAATTCGTTGACTGGTGTTGTCACACGAAACGGTACGTTGCACGAATCGATAACAGCGTATGCTGCGCTCTGCGGCAGGTTGTCGATCCGAACTTCGCGTTCATCGACAGTGCCAATTGCCGTTGGAGGGAAGTCCAAACGCTCCGTACGCATTGGCTGTGCCAATACGCCCAGGGGGAGACACGTCAGGATCGCAATGATGATGTATCGCATGGTGATCACAGGTCTAGAACTCCTCAACTAGGTGTGTGGTTACACCAATTGTCAATGCGCGATAAGAACACATGTAGAACCCGTCCACTGCTGCTGCGTGACGCGCCCACTGCCCTTGATCTTCACTTCATATCCAGCTGCATGGAGCACGGTAACGGCTCTTCGGAGCGGGAACCCAACGACATCCGGACGCTGTGGTGGTGCCCCTTGTTGTGGCTGACCCTGCACAGCGATCGAGGTTCCACGCTCACGACGCGCACCGGCCTGTGGGTCCTGCTTGGTGATTACCCCAGCACCAGATACCATCTCTACACG
>JAURNF010000266.1 GCA_030830285.1 Candidatus Kapaibacterium sp. | reverse complement strand
GAGCCGACTATCGACTTCAGACAGGGGGCATGCAACTCCGTATAGGATTTTTGCTCTTCGTACGTCCACCAGCCAAAACGACGGCTTCTTCGTAAAACATCCTCTACGTGGAAAGGACAGACAGCCATGGATATTCATATCACGAGTCGACACTACGAACTGAAGGAAGAGGAATACGCGATCGCCACAGAGGCGGCGATGGGGTTTGAGAAGTTCTCAAAGCGGATAACCCGTGTTGACGTGATCATGTGTACGGAGCCACTCGGTGTGTCCTGTGAATTCACGGTGAAGCTCAACGGCTCTGTTCTTGTGGCAAAAGTTGACGACCCAGAGCCTACGAAGGCCATCCATGACGCTGCGCTGAAGGTGCATCGCCAGTTGGCAAAGATTCATGACAAGGCGGCGAAGCACTAATACCGTATTTTTCGCCCATGGCGCTGCGCAACCTTACACCAACAGTAAAAGAACACATCACGGTCAGAGAGCTTCTCTCTGGTCCTGTGGCGTTGCGTCCGCTTACAGGTGAGATTGGACTCGACAATCAGATCAATGACAAGAGCTTGCACCGACCGCAACTGGCGCTTGCAGGCTACACAGAGCTCTTCACGTATTACCGTGTTCAGCTCTTTGGTAACACGGAGTTCTACTACTTAACGTCGCTTACCGAAGATCAACGTCGCGCAGCGTTTGCTGGTATTTGTGCGTTCAAGGTTCCTGTTATTGTGTGTGCCAACGATCACACATTGAGTCAGGAACTGCTCGACATCGCACAAGAGCACGGCATTGCAGTGCTCACAACGCCATTCGATACGACGAAGACGATCTATCTGCTGAGCGAGTACCTCGATGATCAGTTTGCAGAGCAGCTTAGTGTGCATGCGTCGTTTGTCGATGTCTACGGTGTTGGTATGCTTTTCACAGGGAAGAGTGGCATCGGCAAGAGCGAGATTGCTCTTGATCTCGTCGAGCGCGGACATCGTCTTGTAGCCGACGATATCGTCGTCCTCACAAAGAAGCGCGAGAGCATTCTCATGGGTACGGGAACGTCGCTCGTCAAGCACTGCATGGAGATTCGCGGTCTCGGCGTGATCGATGTGCGACAGATGTTTGGCATTCGATCGATTCGCTTCCAGAAGCGCTGCGAGATCCTTGTGGAATTGGAAGTGTACGATCGCGAAACAGAGTACAACCGGACCGGACTCGACGAGTCGACGACCGAGGTAATGGGTGTGCAGCTTCCAACGGTTAAGCTGCCGATCTTCCCGGGTAAGAACGTCACGGTCATCTCGGAAACAATCGCCCTTAATTACCTGCTACGTACCTATGGCTATGATGCATCGAAGGTGCTGGCAGACAGACTTCAAGAAGAAATTCAACGACGAAAACAATCACTGACATCCCATGATCAACGCAATGTCACGTACTTCCAATCCGATGATGAATAAGTTCCTTCTTCTCGCAAGTGCAGCATGTGCACTGTTCTTCACTGCCTGTGGCGGTGGTTCAACGTCGGAATCAGATGTTGCGGGTGATCCCGTGGCGGGTGACTGGATTGTCATCCACCAGCTGTCGGATCCACACGGCATCAACCCCTACGTCACGTCGGATGCTGGTGCATCCGCGATGGCCGACCGTGTGTTTCAGAAATTGCTCGGACAGGATTTCCTCACAACCGAATTGTACCCGGTGCTTGCCGAGGCACGTCCGCTGGTGAGCGATGATCACCTGATGTATACGTTTACGCTGAAGCAGGGGATTACGTTTAGCGATGGCAAGCCACTCACCGCCAACGACGTGGTCTTCAGTTTCAAGGCGATCGCAAATCCGCTCATCGCCGATGCAGCCGCCTTGCGCAACTACTACGAGTCTGTGAAGGACGTTGTAGCTACGACGCCATCGACAGTTGTGATTACCATGACGCAGCCGTATTTCTTGGCTGAGTACTTCCTTGGCTCGTTGTGGATCATGCCAAAGCATGTTCTCGATCCAAAGGGGCTCACAGACAATTACACATTTGCCGAGACGAAGTCAATCGATGCAGCGCAGGCCAATCCTGCAATGAAGGAGTTTGCAGAATGGTACGGGTCGGAGGAAGTACGCCGTGATCCAAGGCTCAACATCGGGTCGGGTCCGTACGCCTATGAAGAGTGGAAGACTGGGGAATCAGTGACGCTTCGTCGCAATGATGCATTCTGGGCTAAGGGCAAGGATGCATGGAATCCTGCCTACGCTGACAAGCTTGTGTACAAGGTGATTAACGACCGTAACAGTGCTGTTGTAGCATTGAAGAATGCCGAGATCGATTTCATGGAGTACGTGCCACCGACAAAGTACACGGAAGAGATCGACACCGTAGCGACGCCGCATCTTCGCAAGTATCCATTCCAAACGCAAGCATACTCGTATATCGGATTCAACATGGCGCGTCCGATCCTGTCGGACGTGAACGTGCGGAAGGCAATTGCACATTGCGTCGACCGCGATGCGTTGATCAAGCAACTCGTGCGTGGTCTTGCTACCACGGTGAACTCACCGATCTACCAGGATCGCCCAGAGTATGATAAGTCGTTGCCGAACATCGCGTACGATCCCAATACTGCCAAGAGCCTCCTTGCACAGACAGGTTGGGCCGATGCAAACGGTGATGGTGTGCTTGACAAGGCGATCAACGGCAAGAACACACCGCTGACACTGACGATGCTCATCAACGCGGGCAACGAGCTCCGCGAAGCGCTTGCTGTGAATCTCTCGGAAGAGCTTCGCAAGATTGGTATCAAGATGGAAATCCGAAAGCTTGAGTGGAGCGTGTTTCAAGAGAACCAGAAGGCACGCCAGTTCGACCTCTACATTGGTGGTTGGATCAATGATCCTATTCCAAGCGATCCATATCAAATCTGGCACTCGTCACAGGCGAAGAACCGCGGAAGCAACTACGTGAGCTTCATGAATCCACGTGTTGACCAACTGCTTGAAATGAATCGTGTAGAGTTCGATGAGCAGAAGCGCACGGCCTACATGAAGGAGTTCCAGCAAATCATCGCACGTGAACAGCCATACGTCTTCTTGTGGAGTCCGCTCTATCCAGCGGTCTACAACCGTCGTCTGCAGAATGTAAAGTTTTCATCCGTGCGTCCAGGCTACAATCCACCGCAGTGGTGGGTGCCTGCTGGACAGTGGAAGTACGTCCAAGCCCAATAACGATCGCATGCATGAAGCGGCACGAGCTTCGAGACATCATCAGCCATGGAGAATCATCCACGGTTGAGTTCAAACGCAAGTTCACGACAATCGACAAGATTGCCCGTGAGATCATTGCGTTTGCCAATACCACCGGTGGGATGCTGATCATTGGTGTTGATGATAACCGAAAGATCGTCGGCGTTGATTCCGAGAAGGAGCAAATCGCGCAGGTCGAAGCGTGCAGCCATGTGATTACCCCTGAGCTTGCGCTGACCATTGAGGTGGTCGAAATCGAGTTTCGTGACGTCGTCGTTATCCACGTGCCGAATAGTCAGAACAAACCACATCGGCTTGTATCCGACGACCCTCTGGAACGTCCACACGAGCGGAAGGCCTACATTCGCCAGGGCGAAAATTCTGTTGCGGCAAGCCGCGAGATGACGCGCATCTTGGCTAGTCAGAACCCAACGTCACCACCCATGACATTGAGTATTGGAGATCGGGAACGTCGGTTGTTTACCTACCTCGAGCGTCATGGTCGTGCGAGCGTAACAGACTTCGCACGCCTTGTGAACATCTCCAAGCGTCGTGCTGCGCAAATCCTCGTCAAACTCGTACGTGCTGGTGTGGTGCACATCAACAGCGACGCAGGTGGCGATTTCTACACGTTGGTATAGGTTACTGACGTTGACGTGACACGCGCTCAATTTCCCACGCGATGAAGGCCTCGAGCAGAACATCCCACTGCACGAGTTCATTAAATCCATGCTTCATTGGCAGGTCCGAGAGACGTCGGATCCTATCAATTGCTGGCGCCATTGCGTCTCGCATCATGTGTGGTCGAGCCCGAAATGTAGGAATCTTCTGCATGGCCTTCACACAGTGCCATAGCCGCTGTTCCGTTTCGTCCTTGAAGTACCGTGTAGCGTAGACGTTGAGGTAGGAGATGCGTCGGAAGGCCTCACGCTCCTTGTTCTGAATTAGCAGAATGAACGCATGTGCAATCACAACGAGTGCATTTGTGCCCTTTTTACTCTCTGTGAGAAGATTCATTGAATTCAGGAATGTCGACTCCCGAAACGAAAACAACGACGAAGGATCTGGATGACCGAACTCAGATGCGGGTAAAAGCTTCGTTAGGATCCATAGGTATGCTTCTAACAGCATGCGGTGTTCGTAGGCAATAGTGGTGACATTAGCGATTGAGAGTGACTTTCTGAGGACTAAAGCTGACGATAGCGCTCTGTTGAAATCTCCTAGATATAGCAGTTTGAATGCAGTAAGTGTATGCCCAAGGCACCACTCAGTGACACCTGACTGGAAGTGCTCAGACGGGTTATAGATATCAGTCGTATCCGTTAATGCACGAGTACGTATCTGAAGCTCTAGCCTTCGCAACCATAACTCTCCTACACTATTGTTCTGGTCAGGTGGTGGATTATCTAAGTAACAACGAATAGAGTCATCTATTTTTCTAAGCGCTGAATGGAAGTCGCATTGTACAATCAAGTAATCAATTGTAGCTCGCAAGCAAAGTGCACGAAATGACTGCGAGCGATATTCTTCGTTGACGCTGTCAATGAACTCGAGTGTCGTAGTATGATTTAATGATGTGCTTTCTCCAATTGAAATTGGACGAAGTACAAACGAATCGCCCAAAGCAAAGACGGAATTGTAGGCAGCCTCCGCCACGTATTCGTAGTACAGAGTCATGAACAGTTTGTGTGTAGCAGAGTTATTCTGTCTGATTGTGCTTATGTCCGACAAAACAAGAGGAATCTTCTTAACCTCATTAAGAATCATACATTCAAGAATGGTAAAGTTGAACTTGCGTGCAATTGCAAGACCACGTGAGAGCACATATCTTGCAACAGTGTGCTTGCCATACAATGTCAGCATTTTGCCCGCCCGATAGAAGTCAAGACATTTGATGTGACTGTATGAGTAGTCTGATAGTTGATCATCCGTCAGATCAATAGGACGCAGTTCATCCAACACAACGTCAATACATCGCGAACGTAGGGTCAGATATCTCTGATCTGTTGGTTCAGAATTGTAAAACTCCAATGAGGCCTCTTGATCACTTCGGATCGTACCATGGAGTATACCAATCATCAATCGATCCTGCATTGATCCAAGGCTTGAATCTCTATCATTCAACCGAGTAACGAAACGTGTTCCTCTTGCATTATCAGCAGTAACGAATTGTATAAGCTGTGTCAGAACGTCAAAAAGAGAATCTTTTGAGCTGCTTTTCATGATGGATTCAACTCCCGACGCAGAGTGCTATAACAATAGCATGAGAACTTCAGTGATAGTATGCGTTGTAACGTCTCACAAACGAGCTTTAGCTACATGAGATATAAATGAAGGAAGACCAAATGAGATCATTCAATAACATAACCTCGATAATGTCATCATCTCGTTAATCGTCATCATCGACTTGTAAATCTGGAGAGGGAGAGTATCGCTAATCGTCAGACTTATCTTCAATGCTGCCGAGTAATCTATATCGAGTATCAGGCTGTAACGATATACGGGCTCTCATCTTTCGATAAGAGCCCGTGTTGGTTTTCAGCAGAGGCGTGGCGCTAACGACCACGCTATGACGACGCGCTTATGAGCAGGCGTCGAGAAGTGCGTCCATTTGCTGCACCGAGGCGTTCTCGTGGAACGTTTCATTGATAGCGATCATTGGAGCGCCGCCGCAGGCACCCATGCATTCGACCTCTTCAAGCGAGAAGCGACCATCGGCAGTTGCTTGGTTGTGCGAAATGCCCAGACGTTGCTTCGCGTGTTGGTAGAGTTCGTTGCCACCGCGGAGCATGCAGCTGACATTCGTGCATACTTGCACGTGGTGCCTACCCATTGGCTTTTTGAAGTACATCGTGTAGAACGACGCAACCCCAAGAACATGCGCGTAGGGAAGATCCATCACACGGGCGACTTCCTTCATGACGTCTTCCGAAAGCCAACCCCACTTCTTCTGCGCCATCCAGAGAACGGGCATGATTGCGGCCTTTGGCTCGGGATACTTTGCCTTGAGGGCAGAAATCGCGTTGACGTCTTCAGCGGAGAATGTAGTGCTCATGAGCGGACTCGACATGAGAGAGATCGTTATTCGGTCGGCAAAATACGAAGGATCGACTTATCGAAAGCGCTTCACGAAGAGCTTTGCACCAAGCCAAATCCGCAGCGCGGTAACCACTTTATGAATGGCATGTACGCGGATACGCTGTTGAAACACTCGGTAGGAGTTGAGCTCGATTTTTTCAAGGAGTCGGTAGTAGATGGCGTCCATGATTTCGGCAGCCACCATTGTTAGTCGCTCGTCTGGACGCAGCAGTGCCCTGGCCTCGTGGTAGTAATCTCGGGCGCGTTGCGCTTGGAACTGCATCAGATCCACAAACCGGTCGTCATAGACCTCCGCCATGAGGTCGGCCTCGGTATAACGGAACCGCTCAAGATCCTCAAGTGGCAGATAGATGAACCCACGTTCCTTGTCTTGCTGCACATCCCGGAGAATGTTGGTCAGCTGCAACGCATATCCGAGATTGATCGCGTATTGCCGGGTTTCCTCGTGACGGTAGCCAAAGATCTCGATGCTAATGAGTCCAATCACAGATGCGACGCCGTAACAATACTCTTTGAGCTCGGCAAAGGTCTGATAGCGCTGTTGCATGAGATCGCGCTCGCAGCCATCGATCAGGGTCAGGAGGTACTGCTTCGGGATGGTGTATCTACGGACAACCGTGTCGAGTGCTTGCAGTGATGCATTGCGATGATCATACGTGCCTGCGTAGATCGCCTCGACTTCCATCCGCCACCATTGCAGACGCTGGCGCTTATTCGCGATGACATCGGGATCGCGGGAGGGATGGTCGTCAACGATGTCATCTATGCGTCGCGCAAAGGCATAAATGGTTCGAATGGCCTCGCGTTCTTCACGTGGGAGGAATCCAAAGGAATAGTGGAACGACGTACTGCCTTGAGTCGACAGGACGAATCCATCTTCCGAATCACCATAGATATGCGATGACATGCACTGTGAAGTTACGCAAGCCGAAAGAACCGAGCGGCCAAGAGTGGGATATGTCGCGCAGATAGCGCTGGACGGACGTCTTTGGAGGAGCGCCGTGCGCAGAGCTCGAGCATTGCCTCGCCTCCAGCGATAATGGCACGAAGCTCGAGTCGAACCCGCAATGATATTGCTGCAGAGGCCACAGGCCGCCCCAGTCGATACAACTCACGAGTCCGCGCAATCACGTCATCAATCGGAATCGGAAGGTAGTGTCGACCACGAGATAGGTCGATACTGAGGTCTTGTAGGAAGTTTGTGATCTGAAGCGCAGTGCAGATGGCATCACTGGCGATGAGGGTAGCAGCTGCTATTGGACGAGGCCCATGATCGAGTCGCAAGAATAGCTCGCCAACAGGATTAGCGGAGTACGAGCAATAGGTGAGCACGTCCTCCCATGTCGAAGGAGCAACGAAGTTGACATCTCGTCGGAATGCTTCGAGCAACCGCAGTAGGGGCGTGGTCTGAAGTCCGCAATCACGGAGCGTAGCTCGCACAGCCGTGATCATGAGATCGTCACCAAGCACGGTGTCGTCTGTAAGGGCCCGCTCGAGTGTATCTAATGCATCTAACCTGGCCGCCTGTGACGTGGTCCACGGTTCATCTGCGATATCATCTGCTCTGCGAGAGAAGGCGTACAAAGCAAAAAGGTGCTTGCGCATCCGAAGAGGCACAAGCACCGATGCTACTGGAAAATTCTCGTAGTGTGACGACGCCACGCGTGCGCAATGCGCGTACGCAGCGTCCTCGATCGACGCAGGATTAGTTCCGCTTGTTCCGGAGATCTTCAATTTCTGAATTCTCACGAAGCGCCTGGAACCAAGCATAGAACGCCTGATTGCGGGTACGCGTTGACAGGTTCTGCATTACTGCTGTGCGATCCGTTGCAAACTGCTGCATGTTCGCATCAGTACGCGATACAACCTTGAGTACGAACCATGCACGCTCACCACGAACTGGACCTGTAACGGTACCAACTGGGGCAGTAAACGCAGCATTCGTCGCTGCATACTCACCACCGAAGCCAGTGAGCGAACCGTTGTTCTTTACGCCACTTTGTGATGTAACACCCACTGTTGTGTCTGTACCAAACGAAGCCGCAAGTGCCTTGGCATCTTGTGCAAGCTTATCAAGCTTCTTCTGCTGACGGAGTGTAAGCGTAAGCTTCTCCTTCATGTCCTCGAATGGCTTGATGCCAACTTCACGCGTCTCTGTTACTTGTGCGACCACCATGCCGTAGTACTTGACATCCTTGCGGACGGCAGCACCCTTTTCGTTGTCAAATGCCCATGCGGTGAGTTCACGTGACGAGAGCACTGGTGCGTCAGCCGTGAAGAGCTTCGTCTCTTGAACCGGCACTTGGTACTTCTTCGCTACAGAGTCGATCGGTGTTCCGGCAACGATATCATCCACAGCCTTCTGCGCACGTGCGATGATTTGCTGCTTTGTCGATGTCGACATCGATGCCTTGATAACGAACTGCGAGAACTTCAGTTCTGTTGTCTGGCGGTCAGTAACCTTAATGATGTGGAAGCCGAACTGTGTTTCCACTGGGCCTACCACGTCACCAACGCTTGCGCCGAAGGCAGCATTCTCGAATTCAGGAACCATGCGCCCCTTGCCGAAGTAGCTGAGGTCGCCACCTTGTGCTGCCGAGCCTGGATCCTTTGAGTTCGCTGCTGCAAGCGCTGCGAAGTCTTCGCCCTTCTTGGCACGTGCAATCAACTTCTGTGCTTCTGCCTTTGCTGAATCCTTGTTCGTACCAAATGGAAGCAGGATGTGCGACGCACGAACGACAGGGTTGACACCTTCGCGGCGACCATCGAGGCGGAAGTATGTGATGCCTGCTGGCGTGTTCAGCGGACCAAACACTTCACCTTGAGCGAGGGAACTGAGAACAGTTACTGCTGTTGGATCAACTTGATTCACTGTCACGAAATCTGTTGTCTGACCATTGAAGGTGGTCATCATTGTCGTGAATGCGCTGTCTTTCTGCTGCGGTGTCGTCAGCGACGCAAGCGTTTCTGCAACACGCTGCGATTGCTTCATGGCATTCGCTGTGTCCTTGTTTGACGCGATCTGTGGGAAGACAAGGTACTTCAGAGCGCGTGAACGCTTCTGTGTGTAGAACTCCTTGTTCTTCTCATAGTACGCCTTGAGTTCGTCGTCACTCACAGTAACTGCGTTGTCTGGAACGCGGTCGATGCTAAGCGCAACAAACTGGACGTCGGCCGAGCCATTGTCGGTCTTGTACTGCACTTCTGCTGCGGCAATCGATGGCATGCTTGCAGCAGCGCCAACTGTAGCACCGAGCGTTTGTTGCAGTTGCATCGAACGTACGTTGTCTTCGATTTGGAAGATTGTTTGCTTCCACTGTTGGACTTGACGTTGGATTTCTTCGTCAGGCATCTTTTGCTGCGCAAGCAGCTCGCCCAGACGATCTGGATTCGAGATCAGCTCTTGTTGAAGCTTGATGTCGAAGCGACCAGCCGAATCCTTGAACAGCTGGAGCTGCTCTGGCGGGTTGATCATCATCACGTCGATCAACTGCTGCGGCGTCACAACGATGCCCATCTTCGCTGCTTGTTGCTTGCGAAGGACTTCGTTGACCATTTCATCGAAGACTTGCTGACGAACTGTTTCGTCGTCGACTTCTTGATTTGGGTTCTGCTGGCGCTGAAGCTCGAGGACGTCGCGAACACGACGCTCGTAATCAGCGAGCATGATTGCCTCACCGTTGACGGTTGCAATCTCTTGGTTCTCCGCGGAGCTGCCCGACTGCGAGAGGGTTGTGAAACTTGAGTCCTGGATCACCATGAAGGCGATGAACAGGGCTGCAACGAACCCGAGGAAGTACGGGCTGACTTGTCGTATTCTGGTAATGGCACCCATGCTGGGTACTCCTCCATCAAGTAAAACGAGAAATCTGATCTTTATGCTGCTGGCAAACCAGACAAGCGTCAAATATACGGCGTACTTCGTTCTGAAACCGCCTCGTGGGTAACTTGCGCCATGATGAAGATCGGTCCATACTCAGTTCAGCTCCTCGAAACCTGTCGATTTGGTCTCGACGGGGGCGCCATGTTTGGTGTTGTTCCAAAGACGCTGTGGCAGCGTTCATATGCTCCGGGCGACGAGCGCAACCGCATTCCTATGGCCGCCAAGGCACTATTGCTCCGTTCGGCAGAGCGCACCATCCTGGTCGATACTGGCAATAGCCCGATGATGCCGGCGAAGCTGCTTGACATCTATGGTATCTCCTACGAGCAGTATTCGCTTGAGGCATCGCTCGAGATCGCCGGCGTTCGACCGGCCGAAGTCACGGATGTTGTGCTCACGCACCTGCATTTCGACCATGCCGGTGGGGCAGTTGCACCAGATGGTGGACCCCGGTTTACCAATGCGACGTATTACGTGCAGCGTGAGCAGTTCGATTGGGCGCAGGCTCCATCCGAGAAGGATCGCGCATCGTTTATGCCAGAATACTACCAGCCGCTTGTTGATGCCGGTGTTCTGGAGCTCCTCGATGGGTCGGGTGAAGTACTTCCCGGCATTCATGTCGATCCACTGTTCGGTCACACCGCAGCGATGCAGTCGGTGCGAGTCACCGACGGGTCAAGCACGTTGTTCTATCCGGCCGATTTGATGCCTACCAGCGCACATTTACCTGTTCCGTATGTAATGGGATATGACAATCATCCGCTGACGACGATTGCGGAGAAGAAGCGCCTGCTTCCACAGATCATCGATGAGGGATGGATTGTGGTGTTCGAGCACGACGCGTTTCGTGATGCCGCAACGATCGTCGCTGGCGAGCGCGGACCTGTTCTTGGAACTGAGTATACGCTGTCAGTATGATCGACCGACCGACAATGAACATCGATGGCGAGGAATGGACGCGCATTGCGCGCTCGCCAGAAGTATCTGAACGTCAGGGGTTTCGGGTAGAGCTCGACATTGAGCATGACCTTGCGTTGTTCCGGGTAGACGGAATCGCACGTGCAGTCACAAACGTCTGTCCGCACAAGCGCGCCGCCTGTCTCTACGACGGCGTGATTGAACGCGGAACAGTGACATGTCCCATGCACGCCTGGCAGTTCGATGTGGTCACAGGAGCGAATCTGGCTGGCGGCGGCGGACTTCGCACATATGATGTGCGCGAGATCGAAGGGGGCGTCTGGGTGCGCTCATCAGATATCGCCTAGGGGCGATGTTGTGATACGCAGTTACTTGGCTGTAACAAACGTTACAGTGGTCCCAAGCGTGACCAGACTATCTGCTGGCGGATCCTGATGCATCACAGTGCCCGATTGGAACGCTGATGATGGGACGGACGTCATAGCACCGGGAATGAGGCCAAGATCACGCAAGAGTTGCTCGGCCTCGTCCTGCATGAGGCTTATCAGTTGAGGAACGCGAACCATTGATGTGCCGCGCGAAATAACAAGGTGAACTACGGCACCGCTCGCTACTGATGCTCCAGCTGATATGCTCTGTCCCATAACCTTGCCAGCTGGAATTGACGAGCTCGTATCGTAGCTCATGTCGCCACTTTGCAATCCCAACCGCATAATGGTTACTCGCGCATCCCGCATCGTTGCACCATAGAGTGAAGGCATACTCATGGTTTCAACGCCTTTGCTCACTGTGATATAGATCCGACGTCCCTCCTTCACCGTAGCACCTGCGTAGGGAAGTTGTGACATCACAGTACCTTCGGGAATGGTTGCGCTAAACTGCTCGCGGGGTTCCATCACCACAAGCCCCGCATCACGTAACAGTACCTCGGCACTAGCACGATCACGTCCCACCACGCTAGGCACATGTACGGTAGCGGTCATCGATACAACCGCCGGCAGCACGAGTTTATCGATCAGCGCGCCAACCCCAGCGAGGATGACAATGCCTGCCAATGCGAGTACCCCTATCTTGCGCCATGTCCAGTTCATTCTACGAAGATATCTCTACAGATTCAACGCACAACGCACAGCGTGTTCTCGACGCCCTACGTCGGCACCAGTCGTGCATCATTACAACGCATATCAATCCCGATGGTGATGCTATCGGTTCGGCGCTTGGCATGCTGCATCTTGTTGAGGCGCTTGGTATCAACGCACGCGTGATACTTCCGTCGCCAGCACCGGAGAATCTCTCTTGGTTTGACGGGGCAGAGCGCCTCGAGGTGTTTTCTGCTGACCTGCTCAACGACGTTGAAGGTGCTGCGTGCATCATTGTTCTTGATCTCAATGCACGATCCCGACTCCGAGATCTTGGCGAGGCCATCTCACGTAGCGGGGCAACAGTCATCAATATCGATCACCATACGCATCCTGAAGACTTTGCGCATGTGGCATGGATCGACACCGATGCATGCTCAACGTGTAGCATGGTGGCTAATCTTGCGCGACACGCGGGCGTTCGTCATGCATCGATGGCAATGTGCCTGTACACTGGCATTATGACTGATACGGGCTCGTTCAGATTTCCACGTACAACAGCTGACGTTCATCGGACGGTTGCCGACTTGCTCGACCAGGGTGCAGATCCCGTTATGGCATTTGAACGTGTCATGAATCAGGGCTCGGTGTTGCGAGCTCGACTCCTCGGCGAAGCACTGCGGAGTATGGAACTTCATGCGGATGGTCGGCTCTGTATGATGATTCTGCGTCGCACAACACTGCAGGAGTATAACTGCACAAGCGACGATACTGAGGGATTTGTTCACCACACGTTGTCACTCGCTGGTGTCGACATGGGAGTACTCATCATCGAGCTGGAGCACGAGATCAAGTGTTCGTTCCGTTCCAAGGGCGCCGTCTACGTTCGGGATCTTGCTGCTCGATACGGTGGTGGGGGACACGTATATGCAGCAGGGGCGCGCATTTCTGCACGCCCCCTTGATGATGTCATATCCGATGTACGAGCTGCCGCAATTGAACAGCTCAGGTCGCAATCACATTAAATCGACTTGGTTATGAGCTCCAAGCCAAGATCGACGTGTTGTGTGGTAAGGTTCAGTGGTGGACGGAACCGCACAGAGACGTTACCACTACCTACAAGCAGCAAGCCATTGTCATAGGCTTTCTTGAGGAAGTCGTTTCGCTGCTCCTTTGTTGGCATATCGAATGCGCAGAACAAGCCCATTCCGCGGACGTTCCGAATTGCATCGGTCGATGCCGCAAGCTCACGCAGTTTTGCGCGAAGGTACTGTCCGACAACATCGGCGTTGTGAACGAGGTTCTCTTCGTCAATAATCTCGAGGTACTTCGTTACGCGGACCATGTCGACGAGAGAGCCACCCCATGTCGAATTGATGCGGCTTGATGTGTGGAACACATTATCCGGAACATCATCGACACGCGGACCAGCCAGGATTCCGCAGACCTGCATCTTTTTGCCGAACGACATAATGTCTGGTTCAACACCCAGACCTTGGTGGGCCCACCAATTGCCCGTGATACCGACACCCGTTTGGACTTCGTCAAAAATGAGTAGCGCTTCGTTTTCATCACACAGCGTACGGAGCTGCTTGAGGAACTCTGGACGGAAGTGGTTGTCGCCGCCCTCACCCTGAATCGGCTCGATGATAATCGCTGCGATGTCATCTGGATTATCGGTAAACGCCTGCTTGATAGCAGCAACAGCCTGCTCTTCACGCTTGATCGTCGTTTGCAGAACCTCGTCGGTGACAGGGAACGTCAGGAACGGGGGAGCAATGCGTGGCCATTGGAACCGCGGCCAGAGAGCAACCTTCGTTGGGTCGGTATTGGTCAGCGACATGCAATAGCCCGACCGACCATGGAATGCCAGTTCAAAGTGGATGATCTGGTGTCCCTTTTCGCCGTGGATACCCTTGGCCCTATTCCGGCGAACCTTCCAGTCCATCGCCGTCTTGATGGCGTTCTCGACAGCAAGCGTGCCACCGTCGATAAAGAACGCGTAGCGGAAATGCTTCGGAACTGCCAGTTCGAAGAACGTCTTCACGAACGTCGCCATCTCTGTGGTGTAGATATCAGAGTTTGATGGCTTGTTCAACGCCGCCTTGCCCAGATGCTCAATGAACCGTGGATCGGTCATCTTTGGGTGATTCATGCCAATGGGCATTGAGGCGATGCAGGTAAAGAAGTCGAGGTACTCCTTGCCGCTGCGAGCCTCGACCATCCATGCTCCATGGGAGCGCTCGAGGTCGAGCACGTGGTCGAATCCGTCGACAAGCATGTACTGTCGGAGCGTTGGGAGTACGTCATTCGGTCCGACTGGGAACCGCGGGGTATATGGTGATGCGTCGTTCATGGGTGCAAAGTTAGCTCACCGGGCTGACAGGTTGGTGGGGTCAAAATGCCCTGCGACACCCTGAAGGCTATTTTTTGACGTTCTAAAAGGGTCGTTTTGTATATTCGGCGGTTGTGGGAAACCAATTCCGCTCGAGCGTGTCCTTACGTCCGGGTTGGTCGAGGCACCCCACGACACAGCAGCATAGAGAAAAGTTCTTCAACGGGTTAGGAGTACGTACATGTCAGCAAATGAACATGGAGCCGCACCGAAAGCAGGGATGCAGCACGTCCTGCTTCTGCTTGCACTTGTGGCCGTCTTTTCTTTTGGGTTCTACAAGTTTGTGATCCCACGGGGCGTAGAGGGAGCTGTGCTTTCTCTGTTCCACCCGCACGATGAAAAGGAGAACCAGGCCTTCAAGGAAGTAGTTCCTGGCGTGTTTGCCGTGATGAAGGACGTCTCAAAGCCGGTTCCGGCTGGTGCGACGAACCTCAAGGAATACATCAAGACCGACTACATTTTCGACTTCACGAGCGCTCAGCGTTCAGAGGCTGAAGCCGGTTATTCGAAGAATTCCGGCGAGTGGATCGTTAAGGCCAATGGCGAAGGTGGTCTCGGCGAATCTGCGATCATTCTTGAGCCACTGCAGGGCTTTGCAATTCTGTCGTTTGTCCTCGGATTCACACTGGCAATCTTCGTAACGTTCTTTATGCCAAGCACTATTGGCTACATGGCGCAGAAGGTTGACCGTGAAATCCACCACACGAAGACGAAGATCCGTCTGCAAACAGGTCTGAGCGATGAAATCGTTGATTTGCTTGCGATGCCAGACAAGCAGCTCGCTGAACTTGAGCCGCATCAAGTACGCAGTGCGTTCAAGGTGGTGTGGGATCGTACGACACAGGACACAGATCGTGGCAATAGCCGCCGTGCCGTTAGCTTCGAGGATGTGTTCACAAATGATGTGAATCTCGTTGAGTTCCGTAAGGAAGTTCTCTTCATCCGTATTCAAGAGTTCTTCTCGGACTTCGTTGTCAATGAGATCAAGGACACGACATCAGGCATTGAGTGGTCGGGCAACCGCACGAAGCTCCTCGGTGGCCTCCGTCTGTACATGTCTCACCACTTCACAGAGAAGTACTCGAACAACGTTACAGGTCTGGCGTACTTCGGAGCTGCTATCCTGATCGTGATCATCGGTATCCGTGGTCTGAAGTTTATCCCAGCTACGAAGCCATCGCTGATTCTTGCTGCTATCTCGCTTGAAGGTTCACTTCTGGCGCTTCTCGCCTTCGGTCTCATCTACACAGGTGAAGAAGAGCGCGTTGACAAGCTGATGAAGAAGATGGAAGATGCTGCCAAGCTTCAGCTTGAGACAATGAAGGACGTATCACAGGACATGCACCAGATGGCTGGCGCGCTTGTTGGTGAGACATCCGAAATCATCAAGAAGAAGGTTGAAATGGCCATTGCCGAAGCTCTCGCGAGCGACGACAACGTCAAGCGCGTTGTGTCGGACAAGGTTGCTGAGAAGATCATCGTTGCAATGCGCGATGCGTTCCCATCAAACAAGAGCAACGGCTAAGTAACTTCCTCGAAATCGCAATGTCGATACGCCGTGGTACGTCTCGTACCACGGCGTTTGTATTTTATGTCCACCATGCTCCGTCGTATGCACCTGTTCCTCCTCGTAATCCTAATGGCCCTCATCGCGGCTCCTGGCGTTGCCGCACAGGACCGTACTACGCCTACGAGCGCGCATGTCGAGGTCGTAGGATTGCGATCACGTGTGGTACGCATGGGCACCAGTGGCAGCATTCGACTGCGGTATCCAGCTGCAATCCGTAATCCCGATACGCTTGGCACACACGATGTGCTGCGATATTGGTGCTACGTTCCCCATACGGGTGACCTCCGCATATCCATAGAGCCTGCTTCGCTTCAGGCCCATGCCTCCATCGAGCGACGCGGCACATTTGGTGGCGCTCCAATGGCGATGATCACCATTGATCCGTTCCTGCGTTCGCCATCGGGAACACTGAGGTGTGTCGACTCACTTCAGCTGCACGTTACATGGACACAGCCGCTTGTGGAGGGACGCTATCGTGTGCCACCAACGATCGGATCTGTGATCAACCCTACGTGGCATACACCAGTGCAACGTGATCGCAAGACGTCAGAGAACGCTCAGAATATTGTCGATCCAGCCCAGTGGTATGATCCTACGCAACCACACGTCCGCATTGAGACATCCCGAAATGGACTTGCTGTGGCTCTGGCCACAGATGTGTTCAGCGTTGAACCCACATTGCGCTCTACGCCACTTCCGCAGCTACGCCTGTTGTATCGCGGATTGGAACAACCAGTTGAGTGCATCGACAGTGACCGAGACAACGTGTTCAGTGAGGGAGACACACTTCTCTTCATAGGACGGCATGCACAGGGAGATACCACGTGGCTTGATCTTGTCGACACGACGGCGGTGTTTATGCTTACACGTCGACAGCAAGGCACACCGCGTCGAATACGAGAGATCGACACGGCACTCGTGGAACCACAAGTGATTCGCTCAGTGCTAGTGAACGAGCGCATTGAAGTTGACTCGGGATATTACCATCCCGGAAGTGGCCTTAGTGAAGACTATTCGACATTTCTCACACCGATGAGTTTGTTCGAGGGCTTCTACTGGCGCTCACTCAACGCACGAGCACGTCAGTCTGCGTTATTCACAATCCCGTTTACGCCGTACCGACTGGACTCATTCCAGATTCGTGCCGATGTCGTGTCATCGTCAGATATTCCGTCGATGAATCCCGATCATGGTATCGATGTCCGTGTTAACGGCGGAACGTCGGTTCGCATTGAGGGAGATGGATACCAACGGCATAGCGTTACTTCGACCGTAGGAGGATTAGCTGCACCAGCCGTGCTGCAAACATTGCGTGTGTACGCATCCGGCGTCCCGGGCGCAAGCGAGCGTCCAGAGTGGTTTAGCGAAGTTCTTGTAGATGGGTTCGTTGTCGAAGGCTCAGCCGAACCGATCCTCACGCAGGGTAGACTTCGGGGAAGCATCGCTGTTGGACAAGGGGGCTCGCAGCTTCGTGTCTCGAACGTTGGAAGCTCCGGTGCGTTTATTGTCGACACAACCACATGGTTACTGCAGCGGATGCGTCCCGGTTTGCCATCCGTGACGGTTCGAACGGGCGCTTCGCGATCCAACGCTCTATGGATCGACGAACCACTTCCTGACCATTGGGATGTTGCGATGTCGTTCAACGACACCACGGTGTCGTGGTCAGATACAAAGGGGACGTCGCTTGGAATCGCCTCGTCGACTGGAGTAATCTTCGCACAAGAGATGTCTGCCGATGACGTAGTTACTGCGATCACTTCGGCACCAAATGATGCCGTGATTGCTCTCGTGCACGCTGGCGGTGCACCATCACGAAAGCTCATCGACCTGTTGAACAGACGCGGTTCTCCGGTGCGGACAATAGATTCGGTGTGGACATGGGTTGGAAGTGGTGGTACATCGATATCGACCTACTTTGGGAATGAATCTTCGTGTGGCACTGTGGCGCAAGTCCCTGCCTCATGGTCCAATCGCATAACCGCGCACTGTGATGTAACAACGCCAGGTAACCGCTACGTTGTGATTGGAGCAGGGCAGGGAATCGAGCGCTCACGCGTGCGTCGATCGCATCTTGTGAATCTGAGTGCGCGACGTGAAACACTCGCGATGAGTGATGTTGTTGTGATCACGCATCAAGCACTGCGTGCATCTGCTGACCGCTGGGCTGCATATCGCTCGAAGGCGTCGAATCTCACAATTAGCGTCGTTGATGTTGAAGCAGTATTCGACGAGTATGATGCTGGTCGTCACAGTCCAGAGTCTATGCGTGCATTCCTTGCGAGTGTCTGGAGTAGTCGTTCGGATCGTACGCTCTCGCATGCGGTGCTCGTTGGCAGCGCTTCGTGGGATGTTCGCGGAGTGCTTGGTTCTGGAGGACGCACGGTACGACCTGATCTCGTTCCAACATATGGTAGGCCAAGTAGCGATTACTGGTTCGGACTTCTCGACGATCCGAATGATGTGGCCATACCGGAGCTCATCGTATCGCGGTTCCCAGTGTTGAGCAATGAAGAAGCAACCGCAATGATCGACAAGATCATTCAACAGGATACAGTGGCATACACACCAGCGGATCGCACGGCATTGTACGTTGGTGGTGGCGAAACGGAAGATGAAGGTTTGTGTCAGATCTACCAGGATCTGTTGGGCGATGTGTTTTACTCAGGCATCCGCTACACCGACGTTCCTCTGTGTCTTGATACACTCACTGTGTGCAAGTCGCTCAATGCCACACCCGGACTCGACATAAGGCGGTACCTCGCTTCGGGTGTTGGGATGATGAACTATATCGGACACGGTGGTACTGAGGTGTTTGACATCGAGGGCTGGGATCCACAAGAACTTTCTAACTCCCGCTATCCTGTCCTCGCTACGTTCTCATGTCTCACAGGAGCATTCTCAAACCCAACCGCACTGTGTCGCAATGGTCAGTACCTGATAGAGCCGTCACGCGGCGTTGTTGCAGCGATGGGAGCTACAGGATGGCAGTATAAAGCCGTTATTGCCCAACTTCACATAGATCAACATGAAGTATTGCGCACATCGTCGATCAGAGACATCGGACGTTTGATGTATGCGATGAAGCGCGGGTTTGGTGAGATGGCGCAGCAATTCGCTGTCAATGCGGTGATGCAGTTTAATCTTCTCGGAGATCCCTTTACCAGGATTCGCATTGATACAATTCCCGAGGTATCGATATCGCCTGATCGTGTGGTGCTTACTTCGCCGTCGGGATCAGTGCAGATCCGTGAAGATGATCGACAAGTGAAGATTGCTGTGCGCGTGTGGAACGAAGGACTAGGAACGACGACGCCGCTGAGCGTACGCGTTCGGCGTACGTATCGCGGAATCACTGATAGCACTACGGTGACGCTCAACGATGGCATCTGTCGTGATGCCGTTGTCACTGTGGTACTCGACGTTGTCGACAAGGTCGGTGAACATGTGATCGAGGTTGAGGTCGATCCAGATAGACTCCTTGGTGATCGACGTGAGGATAACATCGTGAGAACCACGATGCAGGTCTATGCCCGTTCACTCCTGGTCCTTGAACCAGCAGAGTATCAACGTATTCGTCCCGATCAGCTTCGCATTCGACTCTTGGACGTTGTGTCAACGCCAGACCAAGTAATGACTCCACGCGTATACGTATCGCGCACCCAAGACACTGCGAACGTGCTCCTTCGTTCGCAAATGCAAGAGTTCACTCGTACGGGTAGTGTTATCGATTGGACACCAACAGAGGCTATTGTAGGGCTCGACAGCACTAACTGCTGGATTGCCACGTGGGCTGTGGATGCCAAGGGTGTTTCGACTGCTGTTACGTGGGTTCCTGTGCGTGTGCATTCGAATGCGAGCAATGGATATCGGCATTTTGAGATATCGCCATCGAACATGCGCTATTCGCATGATAGTGTTGTGATGGATATCGCATCTGGACGTCTCGTTCCTGGCACCTACTCAGAGCCAATCTATGTGCGCTCGAATGGGACCATGACCAACGATCCAGATCGTGATCCAATCCTCGAAGTACGCATTAGTGACAGCGTGATCGTACGCAGTGCATTCCGTACAGGACTCAACGTGCTCACGATGCGTACCTCTGATCAGTTCCCGCGCAGGATCCGTCGCTTTGACACATCACCCACACCAGCACCGATTTCCTCGCATAATGGGTTTGCACGCGAATGTGTGCAGTTCCTTCGTGACTCAGTTGATGATTCCGAGCGAGTGATCATTGCTGCATGCGATGAGAGCTTCTCGCGATTCATCGCTGACTCACTTCTCGATGATCTGTCACGCGAGCTTTCGCGGTTTGGATCGCAGCTTTCCGATTCGCTTGCTCGTGGTTCATCGTACGCGCTTGTCGGGTCGCGCAGCGCGCTGCTCACCAAGACGATGGAACAGTGGCGCCGCGCGGATGAGGGAAGTGTGACACTCGATACGACGATAGCTGTTCGATATCGTAATGTCCATGTTAGCAGTCCGGCGATTCATCCTGTACAGCAGATACAGACAATCTCGTCAGTCACCGAAGGTGATGTCAGAACTCGCATCATTGGCTTGCGTCAGGACCTCACAGAACAGCTTCTCGACACCACGACAAGCATAGATGGAGCAAAGATTCCGGATGATATTCGAGGCGTCCGCGTTGAATGGATCTTGCAGGAAGACCTGCCATCGATCGGATCTGTGTACGTGCAAGCAACGCCCCTTCCACAATGGGTGATTGAGCCGGATGCCTTGGAAGTTGTACCCAACGATGTGATTCGAGGCGACACAACATCCTTGCAGGTGACGGTGCGTAATGCGCGCACCACGGAGTCGACTCCCACAATCCCATTGCGATTTGATGTTGTTGACGCGTCAACAATGATACCTCAGCCAATTGTGACTACGTCGGTTGCGGAGTTGCGTGCGAACCAAATGCGCACGGTTGAGGTAGCGTTGCCAACGGCACCGCTTCCACCGACTACCATCGCGCGTGCGGTTCTTGTGCATGGACAGGATGTGGTGCAGCGCTTTGCGGTACTTGATCGATGTGAAAACACAGTCACGTTGATACGCGATTCCACGTCGCCCCGTATCGAAGCATATGTGAGTGGACGTCGGGTTGCGGATAATGATCAAGTGCCATCGCTTGCACGCTTCGAATTGCGGATCACGGATAATGCTCGTCTACCGATCAACGACCCCGAAAAGGTGGTTGTGTTTGTGAACGGCATTCGCATACGTCCGTCGACTGCTCAGGAGTACGCCTTTATCGGCACAGATTCGGCGCGGGTGTTGTATCCTAACACGGACGTGCGGGCCATCGTGCGCTTCGTGTTCCCGATGGAAGCAGGGGAGAACTTACTCATCGTGCGAGCCACCGATGCGTTTCAGAATTCTGATACGCTTGAACTCTCGCTCTATCCCGTCGAAGACATCATCCTGCGCAATGCCGTCGTGATGCCAAACCCCACCAGGGGCAGCGCCGTCATACGTGCGGACGTCATCGCTGATGACACAGCGTTGGAAGGACAATTGCTCGTGAGTGATGCGCAGGGACGCCTTGTGCGTTCGCTAACGACGACCGCACAGGGCTCTTCTCTTGAGTTCAATTGGGACGGCCGATCGGCACAGAATGAG